>DATBSM010000119.1:0-8179 GCA_036559785.1 Gemmatimonadales bacterium | reverse complement strand
CTAGCTCCTTGAGAGCCTTTAGCTCCACGATCACGCAGCCGTTTACCAGTAGGTCCGCTTTGAAGACACCTACTGCCTGACCCCTGAAACGAGCCTCAAGCGCAAATTCCCTATCCACTCGGAGCCCACCAGACTCGAGGGCAATAACCATCGCTTCTTGATAGACCGACTCCAGGAACCCATAGCCGAGCTCGTTATACACATCGAAGAACGCTCCGATGATCCTCTGGGTGACGTTCTCGTGTTTGAATCTGCGTTGATCTGCGTTCATCTGCGGCTTGCATTTTTTTGACCGAAGGAAGGGGCCGTTCCCAGGAACGGCAGGGACTCTCACCGGACCCGTTTGTATCCGTTAACTTTGGCCCGTGACCTTCCAGCGCAAACTCCTCCTCGGCTTTTCACTCATGGTCCTCCCCGCGCTCCTGATCGGGGCAGAGGCGATCCGGAGCAATCTCCTGGAGCGCCGGGCCCTGCAGGCCCTGGGGGAGAGCATGGCGCGTACCCGGACGTATGCCGAGCTGGAGACCGCCATGTTCGACCAGAGCGAGATCATCTGGCGCTACTTGAGCGGAATGGACACGAACGCCAAGAAGGAGTTCCAGCTGGCGGGGCAGGTGGTGGATTACTGGCAACAGCGCTGGGCCGGCGAGCTGCGGCCGGACGAGATGGGACTCGCCCAAGGGGTCCGCGACATCCAGCGGCAGATCCAGACGGCCGCCGCGAGCATCTTTGGTCTATACGACTCGGGCCGGCACCAGGCCGCTTACACCATGGCCCAGGAGGAGCTCAAGGGGCGTCTGCAACCGGCCCTGACCCAGCTCAATCGAGACATCTACCGCCGGGCACGGGAGTCCAGCGTTCGCGGCGCGTATACCCGCCTGGAGGAAATTCTCGCCGCCCAGGAGCGGCTGCTCGTCCTGATCGTGGTCCTCACGCTGGCCGCTGGGCTGCTCGGTTCCTGGCTCATATCCCGCAGCCTGGCCCGGCCGGTCAGCCGGCTCACCGGAGCGATGGCCGTGGTGGGGGCGGGTAACCTCGAGCACCCGATTACCACCGACTCCAGGGACGAGATCGGCGAGCTGGCCCGAGCCTTCGCCGGCATGACCGACAACCTCAGGCAGTCGCGATCAGACATGGTCCGGCTCAACCACGAGCTGGAGACGAAGATCTCCCAGCTGGAACGCACCCAGGCGCAGCTGGTTCAGTCCGAGAAACTGGCCTCGATCGGCGAGATGGCAGCGGCGGTCGCTCACGGCCTGCGGAACCCGCTGGCCAGCCTCCGCGCGGCGGCCCAGGTCGTCAGGCGCCACCCGGAATCTCCATCGTCGAGCGAGCACCTGGACGCCATCATTGAGGAAGTGGACCGCCTGGACCGCCGCATCAGCCATCTGCTGAGCTTCTCCCGGCCCGCACCCTTCCGGCCGACGAGCGAGAGCGTTCTCCGCCTGGTGGAGTCGTTGCTGCCGGCGTTCTCCGAGCAGTTCCGCGAGCATGGGGTGAAGTTGGCGGTCGAGATCCCGCCCACCCTCCCGGAGGTGCGGGTGGATCCAATGCAGCTGGAGCAGGTGCTGGTGGAGCTGGTCTCCAATGCGCTCGACGCCATGCCTGCCGGCGGACAGTTGCGGATTGCCGGCTCGCTGGACCATGCCGGGACCGCCGGCGAGGTCGCCATCGAAGTCTCCGATACCGGCTCCGGTATCCCGGACAACGTCCTCCCGTCCGTTTGCGATCCGTTCTTCACCACCCGCCCCGAAGGCACCGGCCTTGGGCTCGCGATCGCCAAGCGCTATGTCGAGCAGAACGGTGGCCGGCTCGAGATCACCAGCCGCCCCGGTGCCACCACGGTGCGGGTGCGCCTTCCCGCCGCGGCCCCCGCCGCTGTGGGGGCCGCGTCATGAGCGGTTCAACCGTGCTTGTGGTTGACGACGAGCGCACGCTTGCCCGGGCGATCAAGACCTTTCTGGCCGAAGCAGGGTACGAGGCCGAGGTGGCCGGCGACGCTGAACGGGCCAAGGAGCTGGTCGAGAGCCTCCGGCCCGATGTGGTGTTCGCCGATGTGCGGCTTCCCGGCATGAGCGGAATCGAGCTGCTGCGGTGGATCCGCGACTTCGATCCCTCCATCCCGGTCATCATCATGACCGCCCACGGCACCATCGAGGGCGCGGTCGAAGCGGTGAAACTCGGCGCCTTCGATTACATGAAGAAGCCGGTTGACCTGGAGGAGCTGAAGCTGCTCGCGGATCGGGCCCGGGAAAACGCGCTGATGAAACAGGAGCTTTCCTACTACCGGAGTCGGGCGGCCAGTGAAGTGCCCTTCGCCGGCATCTTGGGGACCTCTCCAGCGCTGGCGGCGGTGATGGACCAGGTCCGGCAGATCGCCGCCCTGGACGAGACCCCGCCGGTACTCATCACCGGTGAAACCGGGACCGGCAAGGGCCTCGTTGCCCGGACGCTCCACTCCTCCGGCCCGCGGGCGGCCCGGCCGTTCATCGATGTGAACTGCACCGCACTGCCCGCGAATCTCATGGAAGCCGAGCTCTTCGGGTACGAGCGCGGGGCCTTCACCGATGCCAAGGAGTCGAAGATCGGCCTGTTCGAGGCGGCCGAAGGCGGTTTTCTCTTTCTCGACGAGGTGGGTGACCTCGAGTTGTCGCTCCAGGGGAAGCTGTTGCGGGCGATCGAGGAGCGCACCGTGAGACGCGTCGGCGGCATTCGGGACCGAAAGATCAACGTACGCATTCTGGCCGCCACCAACCGGAACCTGGAAAGGGAGGTGCAGCGCAACAGCTTCCGCAGCGACCTGTACTTTCGTCTTGCGGTGATCCTGCTGCACCTTCCGCCGCTCCGGGAGCGGGGAGACGACGCGCTGCTCCTGGCGGAGCACTTCCTCCGCCGGTTCAGCACCAAGTACGGTAAGAACGTGCGCCGCATTGACGCGCGGGCGCGAGAGGTCCTGTTGTCCTATCCCTGGCCCGGCAACGTGCGGGAGCTGAGTCACGTCATCGAACGGGCGGTGCTTTGGAGCCGGGATACGACGCTCAATGTCGAGCACCTGTCCGTGACAGCCCCGATGGGGGTGGCGAGCGAGAAGGCAGACCTCGCCGGCGATTCGAGCCCGCCCCTCGAGAGCGGAGATCTGACCCAGGTGGAGCGCGCGATGATCGAGCGCGCCATGCGTGAAGCCGGGGGCAATCAGACCCGGGCGGCTCAGCGACTGGGCATCAGCCGGGATACGCTGCGCTACCGGCTGAAAAAGTTCGGGATCGGGAGTGGGTGAGAAGACCCCGATTGGTTGGGATCCCCCACTTGCGGAGCTTCAGAAGGGCCGCCCGGTTCGCCCTCATCGAGACTTCCAAGTTGATTCCAGAAGCTACGTTACAGGCAGTCGATGCGCCCATTAGTCGAATTGGCATGCCGCCTGCTTTATCCCGGGCGTGGTCGGGTCATCTAAAGGGTCCGACTGGGTGAAACCACCCACGCAGGTTACTGATCCACCTTCATCACTGCGGAGCAACACCATGTCCTGGACCAAACCCGAAGCAGAAGTCGTAGCGGTCACGATGGAAGTCACTGCATACGTCGCGACGCTCTAACCAGAGCTGAGACCAAGGGCTCGCGAAAGCGGGCCCTTCGGCTGTTCAACGTGCATGTCGTGTTGCTTGGGACCGCCGCCGGCGGTGGCTTTCCGCAGTGGAACTGCTGGTGCCCCACCTGCCGGGTGGGCCGCACTGCCCCTCATCGAGCCCTGAGACGGAGTCAATCCTCGACCGCAGTTAGCGTCGACGGAGAGCGCTGGTTTCTACTGAACGCCTCGCCTGACGTGCGCCATCAGTTGGACTGCCTTCCCGGCCCGATTCCCAGCGGGATTCGCCACGTGTCGGTCGAGGGAATCGTGGTCACCGACGCCGAGCTGGATCACACGTTGGGCATCGTGCTTCTACGCGAGGCCCGTCATCTCCAGCTCTACGCCACCCTCGCCGTCCGACGAATCCTGGAACGGGACTCCAGGATCCTCCCGGTCACCCAGGCATTTGCGCAGGTGGAGGTGACCGACATGGTTCTCGACGAGCCGATACCGCTCCGCTACCGCGATGGGACCGAGAGTACCCTCTCGATCCTTCCATTCGATGTTCCGGCTGGACCGCCCCGGTTTGCCCTGGAAAACACCACGGGGCATACGGTGGGCCTGATCCTGCGCGACGAAGCTACTGGCGGGTCCTGCGCCTATGTCCCCGGTTGCGGCGAGCTGGACCGGTCGCTCCTGGAGCGCCTGGGCGGCACCGACCTGCTCCTGTTCGACGGCACCTTCTGGACCGATGATGAGTTGATCTCGCTCGGCATCGGCGATCGACGGGCGCGGGAAATGGATCATCAGCCGATCTCGGGACCGGACGGGAGCCTTGTCCGGCTGGCCGAGTTGTCGCTCCCAACCAAGGTGTACACCCACATTAACAACACCAATCCGATGCTGGTGGAGGGTTCGCTTGAGCGGGAACAGGTCGAGCGGGCCGGGATCGCGGTCGGCCACGACGGCATGAGCTTTTCCATCTGACGATCATGACAGCCACCCTCGGCGCCTCGAATCTGGCAGCCCCGCCGCCCCCAGCAATCCCCGCGCTGGACCGTCCGCTCGACCCCGAGGCGCTGGCCGATGGGCTCCGCTCCTTCAGCACCTCCTACTATGCCCGGCACCCATTCCACCAGCTGATGCATGAGGGCCGGCTCACAGCACGAGAGCTTCAGGGCTGGGTGGCGAACCGCCTGGCCTACCAGCGCGCCATTCCCCGGAAGGACGCCGCCATCATTTCAAACTGCCCCGACCCGGAGGTAAGGCGGGAGTGGATCCAGCGCATCATCGACCACGACGGGATCTTTCCAGGCACCGGCGGCATCGAGCTCTGGATCCGCCTGGGCGAGGCGCTCGGCGTTCCCCGCGAGGAGATGGAGGATGAGCGCCACGTTCTGCCCGGCGTCCGGCTCGCGGCGGAATCCTACGTCACCTTTTGCAAGACGAAGCCGTGGGTCGAGGCAGTGGCATCGTCGTTGACCGAGCTGTTTGCACCCGACCTCATGCGCAAGCGGATCGCGGCATTCCCCGAACACTACCCATGGATCCGGCCCGAGGCGCTCGAGTACTTCAAGAGTCGTCTGGTTCAGGCCCCGCGCGACAGTCAGCAGGGTCTTAGGCTGGTGCAGCTGCACTGCACCACGGTCGAGACCCAGCAGCGGGCCTTCCACGCGCTCGCGTTCAAGCTGGAGATGCTGTGGGTCATGATCGACACGATTCACAACGCGTACGTCGAGTCATGACCGTGGCCCCTGACTCCCGACTCCTGACTCCCGAGTCGCTCCCCAAGCTCTGGCGGATGGCGCGTCTGCAGTTTGATCCGGTGCGCCAGCGCCCCGTGCTGCTCTATCCCGAAGGCGCTGTTCTTCTGAACGACACTGGTGCCGCCATCCTTGAACTTTGCAATGGCAGGAATACAGTCGAGCAGATCGTCAGCATTTTGACCGAGCGCTACCAGGCGGACGTGAGCGGCGATGTCACCGAGTATCTCTCTCTCATGGCGGAACGGGAGCTGATTCGTGCCGGCTGACATTCCCACCACACTGCTGGCGGAGCTGACCCACCGCTGTCCGCTGCACTGTCCTTACTGCTCCAACCCGCTGGATCTGATCCGGGCGGAGAGCGAGCTTGCCACCGCCGACTGGAAGCGGGTCTTTACCCAGGCCCGGGAGCTCGGCGTCCTCCAGTTGGGCCTGTCTGGTGGTGAGCCCCTGCTGCGGAAGGACCTGGAGGAGCTTGCCGACCACGCCCGGCGTGAGCGCCTGTATTCGACATTGGTGACATCCGGCCTGGGGCTGACCCGCACCCGGGCCGAGCGGCTCAAGGAAGCCGGCCTGGAGCACATCCAGATCTCTATCCAGGACTCCGACCCGGAAGTGGCGGAGCGAATAGCGGGGGTGCGCTCGGTCAAGCACAAGCAGGCGGCTGCAGCCATCGTCCGTGAGCTCGGGTTTGCCTTTACCATCAACGTGGTGCTCCACCGAGCGAACCTCGATCGCATCGGTGAGATCATCGATCTGGCCGCGGATCTCGGAGCCGACCGGATCGAGCTTGCCAACACTCAGTATTACGGATGGGGACTCCAGAACCGGTCGGCGCTCATGCCGACGCGGGAACAGGTGGAGCGCTCGCGGGAGATCACCGAGCGAGCCATTCAGCGCTACCGCGGCCGGATGCAGATCACGTACGTGCTTCCTGACTACTACGAGATGTATCCGAAAGCGTGCTATGGCGGGTGGGGAAAGCTCTATCTGGTGGTCACGCCCAACGGGATGGTGCTGCCCTGCCACGGCGCAACCCAGATCACCACGTTGCGATTCGATGACGTGCGGAGTCACTCACTGGAGTGGATCTGGCGGGAGTCGCCAGCGTTTCAGGCATTCCGGGGCGACAGCTGGATGAAGGAACCGTGCCGGAGCTGTCCTCGGAAGGCCACGGACTTCGGCGGCTGCCGCTGCCAGGCATTCGCGCTCACCGGGGATGCGGCGAACACCGATCCGGTCTGCACCCTGAGCCCCTTACGCCAGGTCGTTGACGAGGCGCTCACGGAGTCATCCCGCGACATTTTGGAGTATGGCTACCGTTCCCTCGCCGGCGAGCCCCAGCGGGTGTGAGCCACCCCGCGCCGGCCATCGAGACCGAGGGGCTGGGGCGCGACTACGGCAAGACCCGAGCACTCGACGCCCTCGACCTCGAGGTGCCTCCGGGTGCGCTGGTTGGACTGCTTGGGCCCAATGGGGCCGGCAAAACCACCGCAATGCTCCTGCTCGCCACCCTGTTGGCACCCACCCGCGGCAGCGCTCGGATCTTCGGCCACGACACCGCGAGGCACCGTCGGGCGGTGCGGCAGCGACTGGGGCTCCTGTTCCAGGAGATCAGCGTCGATAACCTGCTCACCGTCTCGGAGAACCTTCGTTTCGCCGCTCGTCTGGCCGGTCTGAGTGCTGGGAAGGCCGGTCAGGCCGTGACAGAAGCGATGGCCCGAACCGGCCTGGTGGACCACGCCGAAACGTTGGCCGGACGGCTCTCCGGGGGCTGGCGCCGGCTGCTCGATATCGCCCGGGCCTCTCTGCACCAACCCGATCTTCTCATCCTCGACGAGCCAACCGTGGGCCTGGACCCGGAACACCGTGACCGGGTTTGGTCGCTGCTGGAGAACCAGCGCCGCAGCAGGGGAACTACCATCCTCTTCTCGACTCACTATCTGGAGGAGGCGGAGTCGTCCGACCGGGTCGTGCTGTTGTCGCGCGGCCAGGTGGTGGCGAACGACGAGCCGGCGACACTGCGGGCAACGGTTGGACAGGAGATGGCCGAGATCGAGGGCTCCGGTGCCGAGCGGCTGGTCAAGGCGCTTCGTGGACTGGGCGCGGCGGCCACCAGCATGCGAACCGAGCGCGGCTTCCGCGTTGGACTCTCCGGGTCGCGCGAGGCAGTGGTCGAGCTGGCCGGCTCGGCGCCCGGGATCAAGCGCTTCGCCTTGCGCCCGACGTCGCTCGAGGATGTCTACTTCGCGCTCACCCAGAACTCGACTGAGGTGTCGTGAGCTCGCTCAGCACCATGTACGGCATCATTGCAAGAGATCTGACGCGGACCACGCGGCAGAAGGGCCGATTGCTTGGTGGAATCGTCCGGCCCTTTATGTGGCTGCTCCTGGTCGGGACCGGCTTCAACGCCATCGCACGGGTGGAGGGCGGCGTTTCCTACCAGGCCTTCGTGTACCCCGGCATTATGGTGATGGCCGCGCTCTTCGGCGCCATGCTCATGGCCATCTCGACGGTGTACGACCGGGAGTTCGGCATGCTGCGGCTGATGCTGGCGAGCCCGGCAGGAGTGCCGGCGGTACTGACGGGGAGAGCGGTGGCCGCCGCGATCGTCGGCTTCCTTCAAGGGGCCGTGGTGCTGGCGCTGGCGCCGTTTTTCGTGCCGGTTTCACCCCGGAATCTGGCCGCGGCCGTGGGTGCGCTTGCCCTGGGATCTCTCGTGAGCAGTGGACTGGGACTGCTGGTGGCGGCTCGCCTCCGATCGGTGGAGAACTTTGCGGGGGTCATCAACGTGGTGCTCTTCCCGCTGCTCTTCGTCAGCGGCGCGCTATACCCAACTGACGGTATGCCG
>DATBSM010000118.1:0-7118 GCA_036559785.1 Gemmatimonadales bacterium | reverse complement strand
TCGCTCGATCCGGAGCACCTCCCCAAGTACGAGCGGATCGGGAACATCACCTTCATCATCACCCGGGCTTTTGATGAAGCCGCGACGCGCGAGTGCTCTACGATTCAGGAGATGACCCGTAAGGTCGCCATCTTCTACAGTTCCGACTTCCTGATCACCATTCACCGAACCGAACAGCCATTTTTGTCGGCTTTGATTACCAAGTACCAGAGCCCGCCGCCTGCAGGGGCCGAGCGGCGCAAAAGCTTTCTCCCCCGGGTCCTGATCGAGATCGTCAACGGTGCGATCGAGACCTATGAGAAGCCACTGGCGGAAGCCGAGGGCACTATAGACAAGTTCGAAGCGACGGTCTTTGGAGAGCACGAGCTTGGGGGATTGCTCCAGCGTATCTATACCGAGAAGCGCCGGGTTACCCAGATGCGGCGCATGCTCTCCCACACGCTGGACGTGGTTCAACGGCTGGTTCCAGCCTCGGAGCCGACCGCACCGCTGTTCCAGGACCTTCGGGAGAACGCCGAGAGCATGTACTCCTACGCCGAGGACTTGGTCGAGGACGTGAATAACCTCCTCAGCATCCAGCTGGCGCTGGCCTCGCATCGCACCAACGAGGTCGTCCGGGTCCTTACGGTCTTCTCGGTGTTTTTCCTGCCTCTTACGTTCATCGTCGGCATCTACGGCATGAACTTCGACTACATGCCCGAGCTGAGGCACCATTGGGGTTATCCGGCGGTGATGGGTGCAATGGCACTGGTCACACTGGTCATTTACCTCTGGTTCCGGCGGCGAGGCTGGCTGCGGGGATGATGGGAACAGTGGGGCTCGTGCTCCTGGTGCTGGCGGCAGGCGTCATCGGCTGGGTTCTGGGTCGCCGCTACCGACCGGCCGGGCTGGCTGCTGGCGTTGCCCCCCACCTCTTGCCTGATCCCGCCCTCGAATGGCTTCGCCGCTCCCATCGCGCCGTGGGGGTATGGATCACCGAGCTGGACCCGGGCGAGGAGGGACCCAAGGCCGAGCGAATCATCGAGCCGGAGCGGCTGTCAGTGGCTCAGATTGTGGCAGTGGACCGCCGGCTGGAGCGGGCGCGCGATCAGGAGCAGAGTGGGGTCGAGCGGCTGGAGGGCGGCATGCTGGTCTTTCATGCCCAGGCTGGCGCTGCGGTTGGTCTGCTGCTGCCCGAAGGCTCTGACACGACCGTGCTCGCAGTCGTCGAGGATGACCTGCGCCGGTTGCTCGAGGGAGTTCGCCGCCGGCCCCAGATCATCGCCCTCACCCAGGCGCAGTCGCAGGAGGCGTCGCTCGAATCGGTCGGGAGTGTGGGCCTCCGGCTGGCCTATCAGCTGGAGCGCACGCTCGATGCCCAAGTGGTGGTCGCCGCGGTAGACACCAGCGGTGTGCGGGTGATAGGCGTGTCCGGCCGGGGCGACCGGCGGCTGCTCGATGGCCTCCTGCCACCGGAGAGCGAGCTCGCGCGGGTCGCGGAAGGCAGGGCTGACGCCACCGTGTCCACCGGGGACCCGCTGGGCGGCGTGGTGGCGGATCGGCGAAACCGTCCGGGCTCGATTCTCCTCCTGCCAATGAAACGGGACCTGCAGCCGATCGGTGGCGTAGCCATCTGGCTGACAGCCGGACGCGAGCCGGTCGGTGCCGCGCGATCGGAGCTCATGGAGGCGCTCGACAATGCCGCGCCGCGGATAGCCCGCGCGCTGTTGGCGGATCGGACCAAGCGCGCGGCGACGATAGACCCCCTCACGGGTCTCCATAACCGGCGCGGGTTCGATGAGACGTTCCGCCTGACTACGACCAAAGAGGGTGCGCTCGTCTACGCCGATCTGGACCGATTCAAGAACCTGAACGACACCCTGGGACACCCGGCCGGAGACGCCGCCCTGGTGCACTTCGCCCGCATCATCCGGGAGCAGATCCGGACCTTTGACGTGGCGGGACGCATCGGCGGCGAGGAGTTCGCCATATGGCTCCCGGAGACCAGCCTCGACCTCGGAGGCAGGATAGCCGAGCGGATCCGGATCAAACTCGGCACCACGGCCTGGGACTGGCGCGGCCGGCAATGGCCGCTGAGCGCATCCTTTGGGGTCGCGGCGTGCCCCGAGACCAGCCGCAGCCTCGACAACCTGCCGGCCCAAGCCGACTCGGCGATGTACGTGGCCAAGCGAAGCGGGCGGAATAGGGTAGAGAAGGCGGGGCGGTAGCGGGAAGGACGGGAAGGGCGGGAAGGACGGGAAGAAAAAGGCGGTAGAATGAGTGACGGAAACTACCGCCGCTCCACTACCGCCCGTTACATGGAGGCGCAGGGAATCGAACCCTGGTCCGAGTGAGCTTCCAGAACCGCGTCTACGTGTGTAGGCTCGACTTTTTGCCGTCACTCCGGAGGGGTTTCGAGCCGACCTCTCCGAAGCCTATCTCCTGAAGATCTCGCCGGACGCATCGGAGCGACGCAACCAGCTAGCCCAGATTTGCGATTCGATGGTCAGCGCCCCGGGCGGGCTCCAGCCATCGAAGGAGCATAAGCGAGCGTTAGCTCAGCTTACGCAGCCATTGCCAGTTCAGTATTGGCAGTTGAATCGTTCCAGATGGTTTTACCAGGACTCTGGACCTGGACACGCTGCAATTCCTTCATCAAACCCGTCGAAGCCAAGTCGCCCCCGGGTGATGAATTATAACCAGGGCAGGAAGGACGGGAAAGGCGGTAAGGGGGGGAAGGTTCGGCGGCAGGCACCGATCCTGTTGCGGGCAAAAGCTGAAATATCAAGGACTTATGGTGCTGACCTCAAGTGAAATATTCAGTCAGCGACTGCTCGTCGGGGTTCACTCCCCATTCCCGTCTTTCCCGTCCTTCCTGTCTACTCTCGTCGCGCAGAAGTAGCCTGCGGCCCGCTCCGTGGCCGCCCCGCTCGCCCAGGAGCCGGCCAGTCGCTCCGGGCCTAGTTGCCGCACCCGAAGCGCGGTGTAACCCCCGTCGAACCGCTGCCGATCGCTCCGATTGGCGTCCGACCCCAGACGAAGTATGATCTCCCCCCGAGGCGACCCGCCTGCGGTACGACGCTGCATGACCAGTACACCAGGCTGTATCGGGTCGAGGGACGTGGTGCTTCCAACCGACACCGCATCGATCCGGGCCAGATCTACATCCGCCGCGCCATAAAGTGGATGCAACACCGTCGAGTCCCGGGTTCCACCCAGCCTCCTCCGATAGCGGAGAGAGTCCGCCTGGGGATCGAGCCTCAGCGAGCCCTCGGTCGCCGCGCCCTTCTTGGCGCCTGAGGTGGCCACGAGCCTTAGGCGATACTCGCCCGCGAGCCCGGTGGCGGAGCTGCCGGGCGCCAGCTCTTCGGCCACCGGAGCGCACTCCTCCGGGCTGGCACGCCCCGACGTTGAACCACAGCTGGAGAGAACCGCGGTGAGCCCGACGATGCATGTCGCCCCGACGGCGTGGCCGTTGGTCACGGTCAGCGTGGGAGCTTACCGGTCACCCGTCCGTGCCGATCCACCGTCCGGATGGGGCCCCGCAGGACATCATGCTTGAGCAGCAGCTTCGGCCGGGTGTCGAAGGCGCGAAGCAAGCCTAAGAGGCTGAAGTCATCTGCAGCCGCAGGATCCACGGTGTAACCCTGATCGGCCAGAGACGCGATGGTGATGCGGCTCAGCGGATTCTGTCCTGAGCCGATGAAGCCGGTCATGAGCTCGTTGTCGAGCACCGACTCACGCCAGTGGGCATCGGCCGTTCCCTCCCCACCGGTATCCTCCACCGGAACCTTGCCGTCCGTGTAGGTCACTCCTCCGGCGGCATCGAAAGCCGCGATGGCCTGGCTGCCGGTGAAGTGTGGGTCGGTGCCGCTTGTGGGCGGAAGTGATGCCTCGGCCAGGAGGCCCTGCAGATCCCACAAGGTGCCGAATCCCAGCACATGACCCATCTCGTGGAGGATCACCTCTTCGAGGAACCCGCCATCCTCGAGGTCCTGGAGGTCGTCGGTATCGAACTGCATGACTCCCATGATGGTCAACGGGTCGACCGGAGGATCCGGGGGGTCCGAGCTTCGAATGTAGCAAGGACCCGCTCCGCCGAGAATATTTCCCGGCCCGTCAATCGGAACGAGGCGGACGAGGATCAGGACATCGTCGATCGTCTGGTTCACTGCGGGAGACCCGTCCCCGCAATCACCGGCCTGGGACGCTAGCGCCACATCCTCCAGGTCAGCTGTGACCACACTTTCCCAGCGTAACCTGGCATTGGTGAACGCCTGCTGCTGGGTCGGCGTGGCGCTGCTGAGATACTTGAGGCCAATATTAAAGCTGGTGGGATCAGCTACGGCCGTGGCGGTGAATGCCACCGAAAGCACGGTCGCCGCGAGGGCCACCGACACTCGCTGGGCAGCGCCCGCGACGGTCCCAGTGGTGAAGCTGGTGGATGCTCTCCCGTCGCTGCCGGTAACCTCCGTGCCTGTCCCGGTGCTTCCTTCTCCATCGGTCACGGTGAACGTCACGGTTCTGCCTTGGATGGGGCTCCCCCCAGCATCGTTAACCTGAACAACCAGCGGAGCCGCAAGCGTGGCTCCGGCGGGGCCGGTCTGGCCGTCGCCCGAAATCTTCTGTAGCTGAGTGGGAGTCTGGGTGACCGTGACCTGCGCGGTGGCGGTGGCCGAGCCCGAGGTGGCGGTCACCTCGGCAGTCCCCGAGCCTGCGGCGGTGACCAACCCGCTCGGGTTCACGGTAGCCACGCCGTTGTCGCTGCTGGTCCAGCTTACCTCGGCTCCGGTCAGGGCCTTACCGTCCTGATCGGTCACCGACGGGGAGAGCTGCTGGGTCTGCCCCAGGGAGGTGAAGGAGACCGAGGTAGCGCTCAAGCTGATGTCCGTGGGGATGCGAGGGTCCGTGCTGCCGCAGGCGCCCATCCCGCCCAGGAGCACGGCCCAGCCTGACAGCCCGGTCAGGCGTCGGATTGGAGACCCTAGTCGTCCTTGGAGCAGCATCGAACTCCTGGTCTGGAGGAGGTAATCGCGGTACTCGGTAACGGGGATGCTGGAGGTGGTAAACAAAATTTAATGCCGCCGACGTGGTGGACGCCAGCCGCGGTCGGAGGAGTTTACCTGTCATCTATTCAGGGTAGCTTATGGCATGACCGTCTCAGCCTCATCGCGGCCTCGCACCGCTACCGACCCCCAGCTTCGCTCGGCCTTTCCAGCTCTGGAGCGAAGACACCGAGGCTATCCTGTGGCCTACTTCGATGGGCCGGGTGGTACCCAGGTTCCGAGGGCGGTGGTGGATGCCATGACAGACTACCTCTACCACCACAACGCGAATACCCACTGGCCTTACCCCACGAGTGAGGAAACCGACGCGCTCATTGCCGGTGCTCGCTCGGTCCTGGCCGATTTCCTGGGCGCCACGCCAGGGGAAATCGCCTTTGGCGCGAACATGACGACCCTGGCATTCCACCTGGCGCGTGGACTCGGACGCGGCTGGGGGCCTGGTGACCGGGTCCTGATAACTGAGCTCGATCACCACGCCAATGTCGCGCCCTGGCGCGCCCTCGAGCGGGACCGCGGGATCACGGTGCTTTCGGTCCCGTTGCTGCCGGCGACGGGACAGCTCGACTGGGCCAAACTGGAAGAGCTGTTGGCCACCCAACCTCGACTTCTTGCCATCGGTGCCGCGTCGAATGCCCTGGGGACGATCACCGATGTCGCCCAGGCGGCTGCGATGGCACGTTCGGTAGGCACCCTCTCGTTCGTAGACGCGGTTCACTACGCGCCGCACGAGCTGGTGGACGTGCATAAAATCGGCTGCGACTTTCTCGCCTGCTCGGCGTACAAGTTCTATGGCCCGCACATTGGGATTTTGTTCGGCCGCCGCGAGGCGCTGGCCGGGGTCGATATTCCCAAGCTCGCGCCTGCCCCGGATGCGGCGCCCGAGCGGATGGAGACCGGCACCCAGAACCACGAGGGAATCGTTGGAGCAGCCTCAGCGGTGGACTTCCTGGCCTCCCTCGGCACTGGGGACACTCGCCGGGCCCGGCTCGCCAGCGCCTTTGCTGCCCTGCACGACCGGGGTAGCAGTCTGCTGCTTCGGATGTGGGATGGCCTATCGGTCATTGAGGGCATCACACTCTACGGCCCGAAACCGGGCGCGCCCCGAACGCCGACCGTGGCGTTCACCGTGGCCGGCATGCCAGCCGACGACGTGGCGAGAGGTCTGGCCGATCGGGGCGTGTTTGTTTCCAGCGGTGACTTCTACGCGACTACAGTCGTCGCTCGGCTGGGTGTGAGCGGGGGGTTGGTGCGAGCCGGTTGTGCCTGCTACACGACCGAGGATGAGGTGGATCGGTTACTCGCAGGAGTGAGAGATGTCATCCTGGGTGCAGCGAAGGATCGACCCGGATAAGAGCCGATACTTCGCTTCGCTCAGGATGACAGAGGTCTACTTCCCGGCCTGGACCGGAATCCGCACCCGAGTCTTCTCCCAATCCAGCAGCAACGCCGCCTTGTCGCCGGCCGGCTCCGCTGTGATGGTGAAAGTCTCCACTGGCGTCTTGAGCGCCTCACTCTTCACCTTGGCGCGGCCCAGCTCCTGCGCCTTGATTTCGTCGGTGTACTTGTCCTCTCTCCCCCATTGAGCAGTGGACCGGTTCACGATGACCTCCCACTCCTTCGCGCCCGGCACCGTATACAGGGAATAGACGCCGGGCGGCACGTTCAGGCCGGCAACGCGCAGGGGAACCGGCGCGTAGAAGATGGTCGGCTCGTTGGCTCCCGTTCGCCACAGTTTGCCGAAGGGGATACTCGCCCCGCCCAGCATTGTGCGTCCCCGCGCCGATGGACGGCCGTAGCAAACCTTCACTGGCTTGCTGGCGATAGTGAAGGTCAGCGAATCGAGAGGACTCTTCCGGCCTTCGAGCGGGACGTTCCTGGACGGACACACGGTGTCCGGGTGGGCGACAAGGTCTCTGGTGGCCGCTCCGCTGGTGCTGAGGGCGGTCAGGGCAGCGATGGTGGCGAGATACATGTGGATTCTCCCTGGGGTTAGCGCGGATGCCCGCGGAGGGCGTCCCTGGTTTCGAGTGCTATCGAGAGTGCCGTGTCCGGATCGGCGGCAAGGCAATTCAG
>DATBSM010000117.1:0-9260 GCA_036559785.1 Gemmatimonadales bacterium | reverse complement strand
GTCGCGCCATGCCTGAGGTCTGTTCGGAGGAGCCCTGTATGTCCAATCACCGGTACTTGAGTCGTGCCACACTGGCACTCGCCAGCGCGGTTGTGATCGCAGCCTGTTCGTCAGACACCCCGACCACCCCGGAAGCGGCATCGCTGCTTCTGACGGCGGCCCCGACAATCAGCCTCGCGTTTCCCATTGGGTTCGTCCGGACGGGCTCCAACCTCTGCTACCCCGCGAGGCACTACAGCACGCGTGGTGGGTGCTTCTCGAGCATCAATCTGTCCATCAGCAACACCGGGGGTGGAACCCTGCACTGGACGGCCACAAAGAATGCCCCCTGGCTGAAGATTTCGCCGAGATCGGGTGCCGCGCCGTCCGCCATGAAGGTACGGGTAGATGGCACGAGTGTGCCCCACGGCTCCTATAGTGGTCAGATCAAGGTCTCGGCGGTCGGAGCGACGAACAGCCCACAGACGGTGGTGGTGCACTTCACGAATGGGGGCGGGCCACTTCACTAGATGATACCACCGTCCAACCGCGAGCAGGTGGCTTCCCTACCCACCCAGCACCTAGGAGGCTCTCATGCCAGAGGACAAAGGCCGAATCACGCTGAAGCTGACGCCGGAGCAGCAGAAGCAGGTACAGCAGGCCACCGGAAAGCTGGCTGACACACTGGAGTTCAGCATCAAGGAGCTGGAGGAGAGGATCGCGCCGGCCGTCAAATTCCGATAAGTCGCGGGTTGCCTGGAAATATCGTGTCCAGGCGAGAGTCTGCCGCGCCTTGGGGACTAGCTAGGTTGCTCCAGGTCTGAGACAACCTAGGTAGCCCTCGCCGTCTCAAGGCGGTAACGTACCGGCATCCCCGGCCGGAGCGTGCATGGCCGATCTCCCGACTCAGCTCACTGTTGCCCTCGCCGATCGCTACCGCCTCGAGCGCGAGCTCGGACGTGGTGGCATGGCCACGGTGTACCTGGCCCATGACATCCGCCACAAGCGGTCGGTTGCCCTCAAGGTGCTTCATCCCCATCTCGCCCAGACGCTCGGCCCTGACCGCTTCCAGCGCGAGATCGACACCGCGGCCCGGCTTCAACATCCCCACGTTCTCACCGTCCTCGACTCGGGCGAGACTGCCGGCCAGCTCTGGTTCACCATGCCCTTCGTGGAAGGCGAATCACTGCGTGATCGGCTCCGGCGAGAGCGGCAACTCCCGGTCGAAGACGCGGTGCGGATCACGCGCGAGGCGGCCCAGGCGCTCCAGTATGCCCATGACCATGGCGTGATCCACCGTGACATCAAGCCGGAAAACATGCTCCTCACGACCGACGGTAATACACTGGTTGCCGACTTCGGCATCGCGCGCGGACTAGCCGGAGACGACCCGCACCTCACGAACACCGGGGTCGTGGTCGGCACGCCGGCGTACATGAGCCCGGAGCAGGCGGCGGGTGACCGGCAGCTGGACACACGCAGCGACATCTACAGCCTGGCCTGCGTGCTCTACGAGATGCTGGCGGGTGAGCCGCCCTACACCGGGCCCACGGCACAAGCGCTCCTGGTGAAGCGCTTGACCGAGCCGGTGCCGAGCGTGCGCCACGCGCGGCCCAGTGTGCCGGAGAACGTAGAGCACGAACTGATGAAGGCGCTCGCGCCGGTCGCCGCCGACCGGCCTGCCAGTGCGGCCGAGTTCGCCCGCGCGTTGCAACCCGGCTCGACGGGCCCCACCACGGCGCCGACGGTCCCGCTCGCGGCCGCTCGCATAGGCCGTCGCCGCCGGGTGCCCCTGGCCGCGATGACTCTGGGGCTCGGCGTCCTCATCGGCCTCGGCGCCTTGTTCGCCTGGCGGCGGAATCATCCGGATGCGGACGCGTCCGGCGCCAGACTCCTCGCCGTGCTCCCCTTCGAGAACCTGGGCGACTCGGCCGATGCCTACTTCGCCGACGGGGTCGCCAACGATCTGCGGACGAAGCTATCCCAAATCCAGGGACTGCAGGTGATCGCCAGGGGCAGCTCGAACGAGTACCGGAAGACCACGAAGACCCAGCAGCAGGTCGCGCGCGAGTTGGGCGTCGACTACCTGCTCACCGCCACCGTCCAGTGGGAGAAGGTCGCCGGTGGCGCAAGCCGGGTCCGGGTGACGCCGGAACTGGTGGACGTGCGCCCGGGGCACGCGCCGAAGACTCGCTGGGCGCAGCCATTCGACGCGGCAATGACCAACGTCTTCGAGGTGCAGGCCGACATTGCGCAACAGGTGGCGCAGGCGCTGAATGTGGCGCTCGGGGACAGCACCAAACACGAATTGGCGGCGACGCCGACGCAGAACCTGCCCGCCTACGAGGCCTTCCTCCGCGGCGAGGCCGCGACCGCGAGGGGGGTGCCGACTGCCGCCAGCGCGCCCGGCATTTTGCTCGACCCCTCCAGTCTTCGCCAGGCGGTGGCGGCGTATGAGCAGGCAATCGCGCTCGATTCGAGTTTCATCCAGGCGTGGGCGCAGCTCGCCCGTGCGGAGGCAGCTCTGTATCTCGGTGGCGCGGCCGACCCGGCGAGGGCGGAAGCGGTCCGCCGCGCAGCCGAGCGTGCGGTCGCGCTGGCGCCCACCCGGCCCGAGGGACACCAGGCGCTCGGCGCTTACTACAGTTACGTACTCGCCGACAAGGCCCGCGCCTATGCCGAGGACAGCACGGGCCTCGCCCTGGCACCGGGCAATGCCGAGCTGCTCACGGCTGTGGGGTTCGACGAGCTCATGCTCGGCCGTTGGACCGAGGCGCGCGGGCACCTGGAGCAGGCTGCCCGGCTCGATCCCCGCTCCGGTGCATCGGCCGATCAGCTTGGACAACTGTTCCTGTACACCCGCAATTACCCCGAGGCCGAGCGAGCCTTCACTCGGGCCGTCCAGCTCTTGCCGACCAACGTCATTGCGCGGCTGGACCTGGCGACGGTCGCGGTGGCCCAGGGCAACCTCGCCCGAGCGCGTGCCATCATCAAGGCAGCGCCCCAAGAGGTGGACCCCACCAGACTCGCTGCACTCACGGGAAACTACCTGGAGCTCTACTGGCTGCTGGATGAGGGCCAGCAGCAACTGCTGCTGCGGCTCAGGCCGGGTGCCTTCGACAACGATCGCTCGATTTGGGCGATAGTCCTCGCGCAGACATACGCCCTTCGGGGCGACCTGGCAAAGGCGCGCGCGTATGCTGATTCGAGCCGCGCGGCGTATGAGGAAAAACTGAAGGCCACCCCAGACGATGGTCAGAGCCACGCGTTTCTTGGTCTCGCCTATGCCTACCTGGGACGCAAAGCGGATGCGATTCAGGAAGGTCAGCGCGCCGTGGCGCTCCTTCCGATCAGCCGCGACGCCTACGTCGGACCGTACGTCGAGCACCAGCTCGCCCGCATCTACCTCGCGGTGGGGGAGCCCGAGAAGGCGCTCGACCACCTCGAGCCGTTGCTCAAGATCCCCTACTACCTCTCGCCCGGCTGGCTCAAGATCGACGCCAACTTCGACCTCCTGCGGAGCAATCCACGCTTCCATCGGCTGGTGGAGGGAACGTAGAGTGTGCGGGAGGGCTCCCATCTCCGGACATGGACTACGCCGAGGGAGTCACCCGCGAACCCCCTCTGGTCCGGGTCGATTCTCAGGTCTATCATAGGGACATCCAAGCTCGCGACAGGCCCGCGTGGCCGAGCAGATCGCTTCCCTGCAACCCGCCCTCGCTGGGCGCTACACGATCGAGCGGGAAGTCGGTCGCGGGGGAATGGCAACGGTCTACCTGGCCGATGATCTCAAGCATCACCGCCGCGTCGCTATCAAGGTCCTCCAGCCGGAGTTGGCCGCCGCGCTCGGTACTGAGCGTTTCCTTCGGGAAATCGAGACGGTCGCTCGCCTGAACCATCCCCACATCCTGCCCCTGCACGATTCCGGTGAGTCGGGTGGCTTTCTGTACTTTGTCATGCCCTTCGTCGACGGAGCTTCGCTGCGCTTGCGGCTCAAGGGCGGTCAGCGCCTGAGCGCCGACCAAGCGCTCGCGATCGCGGGTCCTGTCGCGGACGCGCTTTCGTACGCCCACCGAATGGGCGTGCTGCACCGTGACGTCAAGCCGGAGAACATTCTTTTTTCGCAGGGTCACCCGATTGTCGCCGACTTCGGCATCGCCAAAGCCATCAGCACGGCGGGAGGTACGAACCTCACGAGTACAGGACTTGCGCTCGGCACACGGGGCTACATGAGTCCCGAGCAAGCCGTCGGCCTCACCGAGCTCGACGAGCGCAGCGATGTGTACAGCCTGGCAATAGTGATCTACGAGATGCTCGTGGGGGAGGTCCCAGGACCCTGGCCGATGGAGGACGGCACGCGCCCGGGTCAGTTCCTGAAAGCGCCGGCGTCCCACCGATTGCACCTGACTGAAGCGGGGAGCCGCATCGAGGGAGCGCTTGTGCGCGGCCTCGCCATCCGCCATGAGGACCGTACCCCAACTCCCGCCTTGTTGATCGCGGAATTGACGGGCGCCGCGACTCCTCCGGCTCGAGTTGCCAGGGGCGGCGTACAGGAAGTCGTCGAACGGGTTGCGGGGCCGGCGATGGGAATTGCGACGGAAGTCCCAGGCGCCCCAAAGCGCAACCGCTGGCTCGGCGCCCCCACTGTTTTCTTCTTCGAGCGCCTGGTCGAAGGCGAGATTCCGGACACGGGGTATCAGGCGGTCGCGGACGAGATTCGGCGTGTCTTGAATGCCCCGGGACAGGTGAGTCAACTTGGGCGGTCCTTCTCGTGGGGCTACACGAGCACCTTTCTGCCTTGGCGCGACGTCGGGGTCGCCGTCTCGGTGCGCGGCGGCCACACGCGGATCACAATTCGGGAGAACCTCTTTTACGGCGCCATTCCCATTGTTGGCTTTGGTGGTGCAGCCGTCACCATCGGAATCAGTCAGATCGTGGGGATGTTTGGGGGTGTGCTCGATACCTCCTGGGCAGGGGCTTGGGGTATCCGCATCGCGTGGTTCGCGGCGATCCTCGCTGTGAGCCGAATCGCGTACCAGCAAACTGCCAAGCGCCGAATTCGGGAGCTGACGGAGCTGGCAGACAACCTGGTTACGCTGGCGCGAAGCCTGGTGCTGGGACAAGGGGCTTGACGCGTCCCCTCATCGCCAATCGAAATCCACGTCCTGAGCCGGATTCCGAGTGACATTCGTCTGGTTCGAGCCATCGGGGTTCATGACATAAATCTCGGCATTCCCGTCCCGGCCACTTTCGAAGGCGATGAGGGTGCCGTCGCTGGACCACCGCGGCCGGTTGTTCCCGCCCGGGGCGGTCGTCAGCTGCACCAGATCTGAACCGTCCGCATTGATCCGGAAGATGTTGGTGTCCTCCGGCTGCTGGGACTCGCTGCGCGCGAACACGATGGTCGTTCCATCGGGCGAGCGGTCGAATCCGTCGAAGTCGATCCACCCGGGATTATTGGTCAGGTTGGAGACGCCGGTCCCATCGGGATTCACCGTGGCCAAGTCCCTTCCGGCCTCGTTGATCTCGAGGCACAGGATGGTGGTGCCAGGCGCCCATTGCGGGAAAAAGAACTCCTGCCCTTCTGGTGGCTCGAGCACGACCTGATTGGATGCCTCGTCGACGACGACCAATCGGCCGCGAAGCTCCGACGAATTACAGGTGGCCGCGCCGTCCTGCACGATCCTCGTGCCATCCGGCGACCACGCGGGGTCGGCTCCGCAGCGCAGGCTGAACGGAGCAGTGGGAGAGCCGTCCGAGCGGATAATGTCGCTTCGGGGGAACCCCAGAACGGTCCCAAAGGGCTCGATCACGTACTCCGTCACCTGGAGCGCGAGCCTCGAGCCATCGGGCGACCAGGTGACCGATTCCTCGGCGACCAAGGTGTCCTGCGTGACGTTTACCGCCGAGCCGTTGGCAGCAACTATGAGGAAGAGATCCCCGATGAAATAGGAGTTCGCCATTGAAATGCGGCGTAGGGTCCGGGTGAGATATGCCAGGCGGCTGCCGTCCGGGGACCAGCGAGGGGCGATCTGGTGGATCGTATCGCTCGCGACCCGCAATGGGTTGGCGCCATCCCGCTCGACCACGTAGACCTGCGATACACCGTTTCGGTCGCTGATGAACGCGAGCTCGTGCCGGTCGGTGATCCGCGGCGCGGGCGGCGATGGAGCGGCGGAGTCCTGGCCGCAACCCAGGATGGCGAACGCCACTCCCTGCATAAAGACGGATGCCGGTTGCCATAGACGGTTCATCGGATCTCCATCACCAGCGATCGCAACATCAGGACCCGTTGCCAGCCTGCACCTCGTAATGTCCAGAGAATGAGCCGTTGGTGACGACGACGGCCTGGTCATCGAATTGGCCGACGAAGGTAAAGGTGCCCTGTATCGTGTGCGCATTGGGGTCGAGCTGAGTGATGACCACCGTACCACCTGACTCAGCCGTGGTAAAGTAGGTCACGATGCTAAACCCGGGATCGCCCAACAGCCCCTGAACGACCTGATAGGATGCATACCGACTGCCGTCGGTACCACCAAGCGGATAGGTGCCAGGGCCGGTCACACCCAGCACGGCGAGTCGGAGACCCTCCGAGTGCGGCGGCGATGTGCTCACTCGAAGTCCACTCACGGCGAGCGTGTTGTCGCCTTGGTAGATGGTTGCGACAATCTCCTCACCCGGCCCGCCGGGGACCCAGGATGCGCCATCAATCGTCGCACTGAGTGAGACCGAGCCTAGCGGATCGGTGGAGCTTCCGCATCCAAGGCTGAGTGCGAGCGCAGCAAGGGAACCAAGTCTGCCAATCAGTGACACGCGCATCGGCAGCCCCCTAGTTCCAGGTCGCCGCGAGCATCGCCATGATTCCACCCACGACTCCCAGACCGGCACCGACGTAAAGGGGTGCCGGATTTTGCCGGCGCAGCTCGATGTACGCCACCGAGTCGAGCGACACTGCAGAGGGCCGTGACTCGGCGAGGCCGACAAGGCTGTCGCCTTCCACCCGCGGCTGCCGTAGCTCGGTCCGGGAGCTGTCGGTCCGGGTGAGGCGGAGCCGGTCGGGGTGCTCGCGCTCCACCACCACCCGCGGCTCCAATCCCTGCACCCGCCAGCTCGCGCACGCGGGCGCGGAGCCGGCGAGAGCGAAGAGGGCCAGCCGGCGCACGACGGGGCTCATCGAAGCCTCACCACCTCCCAGGCTTCGTGGTGACCGGTCGCCCCCAACGCTGCGCCGATCGCGGCACCGAGCCCGCCGGTGATGGCGCCCAGGAGCACGACCGCCGCGCCGCGGTTGCCGCAATCGCACGTGGCGCCACTCACCACCCCGGGCACGCTGCCGATCACCAGGCCGGCGAGCGCCATGCGCCCGGCATTGCTCCGCCGCTCCCGGCTGACCTCGAGACGCCGCACACGCGCCAGCGGAACCACTCGGACGGTGTCGGAGTGGTCGAACCGGACCCATAGGGTGTCCCGCGCCCGCTCCGCCAGGATTCCCGTCATCCGCCCCCCGTCCACCGCGAGGCGGACACGCGCGCCCCGCCGAACCGACTCCACGCCCTGCCCCTGCGCTGGCGGCGTTCCCATCATCGCCATCGCGAGCATCGCCAGCGCAACGCCGCAATACATCCGACGCATCGGGCCTCCCCGGATTTGAACGTTCGACTGCGGCCAACCTACCGGCCGTTCGTCAAGCGCGAGTCAAGGCTTTGTCGGCTTATGTCTTGGAGAGACGGAGCGCCATCACGATAACTGCCCCTCATCATCTCTGGCTCACACGACACTCACGTCGCGATCACTGCCGAGCAGAGGGGGCGACCAGGTCCACGACGAGCAGCGAGTGGTCCGAGAGGCCGCGCCGGCGAACGGTGTGATCGTACCGGCAGCTGGTCACGCGCTCGGCGAGCATGGGGGAGGCAAAGGCATGATCGATCCTGAACCCCCGGCCCCGGCGACGGCTCCGTGCATGACTGAACCAGGTGTGCTCCCGTCTGTCACCATGTTCCCGCCGCCATAGATCCACGAGTCCGATCCCCGCCAGCCCGGCAAAGGCGCGGCCCGCCCCGAAGCGGTATCCCCTGGCATCCACGTCTGACAGGCCGGCGTTGAAGTCGCCCAGCATGATGAACGGCTGACTGGCGCGGCACGCCAGCCATGCGGCTGCCGCGTCCCAGAAGGCCGGCACTGCCGGGCCCTCCGGTGGCCCATACACGGCGGCCATACGCCACCCGAAGTCCACAATGTCCAGCTCGAGCCAACCGCGCGGACGGATGTGCGCGTGAGGGGGTGGAGCTTCGGTGAGCCGCTTCAAAGGCATACGCGCCAGCACGCAGATGCCTCGCTCCTTCGGCAACCGGGGCGCGCTGAAGCGATGGTCGTATCCGATCTCCCCGAGTGCATGGCAGAGATCGGCCGCACGACCCAGCATCGTCTCCTGAAGCACGATGACGTCGGCGTCGTATCGCTTCAGGAGCCGGATGATCGCGCGACAGCGCGAGCCGCCGCCCGACAGGATGTTCCACGACAGCAGCCGCATCCGCGGACTCTCCCGCGCCTCGCTCAGAGGGGATGCAGTCGCCTGATGTCCGCGATTTCCGCCTGCAGTGCCAGCGCGCGTTGATACGACTGGTTGTAGCCTTTGAGCGCGTCCAGCACCCCGGCGGACAGATTCAGATTGCCATCGGGAAAGTACGGGCGGTCCGGCCCTCCGGGCTCGGGGTTGGTCCACTTCGACTTGTTCGGGTTGCCGGGTTTCCTGAGAAAGCCTCGCGGAATCAGGCATGTGCCCAGCTCGCCCATGGCATACCGGATCGTGCCGCCGATGGAGCCATTGTCGAGGTCCTTGGGCCTGCCGTACGCGGGCCCCTTGATTCGCCTGGCGCCGAGCGTCGGATCCTTGTGCCACCAGAGCTCAGGATGGTTGAGACTCTGGGATGCGATGTTGTTGGCCTGACCCGACAAGGCGGCCACTTCGTTCATCAACTGGTTCATCGCGGCCTGGTTGAGCACGGCCGCGACGGCGTTTTCCTGTTGGATGACCTGCTGGGCTTTGTCTCCATACCAATTCCGAAGGAACTTGCCGAACGCGGTGATCAATGCCTGGCTCGCGTTCTCCATGGTCTGCTTTTGTCTCGCGACGTCGGCTTCACGCTGGGCGATCTCGGCTTGAAAGTCGGGGCTCACGGCTGCCTCTATTCCGGTTTTTGACAGGAGCTGGTCCACGGGGATTCACTGCTGTCAGCCAGATTACGAGCACGGAGCCGGCGAAGCAATGACGACAGCGCCGG
>DATBSM010000116.1:0-13537 GCA_036559785.1 Gemmatimonadales bacterium | reverse complement strand
GTGCTGGTCGAGCGGGCGCTCGACGTGGCCCAGGCTCGCGGCATCGAAGACGTCTTCCTGCTCACCACGACCGCGGAACACTACTTCCCGCGCTTCGGGTTTTCCTGCGTGAGCCGCGACTCGGTGACATCGGGGGTCAAGTCCTCGGTCGAATTTCAGGAGGCCTGCCCCGCGTCTGCCACCGTGATGAAGAAGACCCTGCGATGATCTACGCCCTCATCTCGGACATCCACGCCAACCTTCCGGCCCTGGAAGCCGTCCTTGAAGACATTGGACATCGGGCCGTCGCTGCCATCTATCATCTCGGAGACCTGGTTGGGTACGCTCCCTGGCCTAACGAGACCGTCGCCCTGCTTCGCGAGCGCGGGATCCCCGGCGTAGCCGGCAACTACGACTCGACCGTCGGGACTGACTACAAGCACTGCGGCTGCCGCTACGAAGACCCGAGACAGGAGGAGCTGAGCCACCTCAGCTACGATTGGACACGACGGCACGTTTCGGCTGAGACCAAGGAGTTTCTGGCCAGCCTGCCGTTCCGCATCGACCTGCTGCCGAATGGTGGCCACCTCTCCGGGCCACGAATCAGTCTGGTGCACGGTACCCCCACCCTCAACACGCTCTACTGGACGGAGGACCGCCCTGACGACTTCTGCCTTAAGATGGCGAGTCATGCGGGAGCGAGGGCCGGTGACGCCATCGCGTTTGGCCACACTCACCTTCCCTGGCACCGCGAGGTTGAGAGGATCCATTTAGTGAATACCGGAAGCGTGGGGCGACCTAAGGATGGAGACTGGCGGGCAGGCTACGTGCTGCTCGAGACCGGTCCCGCCACCCTTCGGGTGGAGAATGTCAGGGTCGAGTATGACGTCGAGCGGACAATACTGGCCATCCAAAAGAGCGAGTTGCCCGACGAGTTCGCCGAGCACTTGCGGACTGGTGGTCGGCCAGCCGTGGCGCGATGATCACCTCGGTCGGCCTGAGGCGGGCCGGCGCCGAAGCCCTTGGCACCTTCTTCCTGGTACTGATCGGCCCTGGTGCGGCAATGGTGGACGCCCACAGTGCCGGGGCGCTGGGAACGGCAGGTATAGCGCTGGCCTTTGCCTTCGTGGTCACAGTCGTGATCTACGCTCTCGGTCATCTGTCCGGGGCGCACATAAATCCCGCGGTGACGCTGGGGTTCTGGTCCGCAGGGCGGTTTCCCGCCGCCGAGGTCGTTCCCTATATCCTCGCCCAGTGCAGCGGCGCGGTGGCTGCTTCGCTCGTGCTCCGTAGCGCCCTCGGCCCGGTTGGGAACCTGGGTGCCACCCTGCCTCGGGGCATCTCGACCTCTTCCGCCTTTTCGGTCGAGTGGCTGCTCTCATTTGGGCTGATGTTCGTAATCATGGGTGTCGCCACGAATAAACGCGTGGGGGTCGGTCTCGCAGCTCTCGTGGTGGGCCTCACGGTGGGCTTCTGTGCACTGGTGGGCGGGCCCATTACCGGAGCGAGCATGAACCCCGCTCGTTCGCTGGGCCCCGCCCTGGTTGGCGAGCACTGGCGGGCACACTGGATTTACTGGCTGGCTCCGATCACCGGTATGATGGTTGGAGCGCAAGCCCACCTGCTACTCCAATCGGCCACGCGGAACCGGAGTCCTGCCGAGCCATCGGCATGACCTAGTGGCAGTTGCTGCTGCCGGAATCCTTGAAGGCCTTCCCCGCGATCGGGATGAACTGCCATTTATACGAGGTGGGATACAAGGAGAACTTGAGCACGCCATGGTCGGTGTTTTGCCGCACCTGCAGAGCAAGTGTCGGCGCCTTCATCTTCAAGAGAGGCGCGCCACCGGTGCCCACGACGAAATAGCGAATCCCGCGCGGCCAGTCGGGCTGGCCGGCGGGGTTCTGGGCATAGAAGCGCTCGTACAGGTGGTTATGGCCGCTCACCACCACATCCGCACCGGCATCGTACAGGATGGTAAACAGGGTCTTCATGTGGAGCGCAGGCGGGAGGTCGCCGGTGGTAAAATACGGCTTGTGCCAATAAGCCAGGGTGCAGCGCCGCGGATTTGCGCTCAGGTCTGCTTTCAGCCACGTCGCCTGAGCCGCCAGGTCTCGCTCACTATCGAGAGCCACGATGTGCCACTCACCCAGGTTGTAGCTGTAATAGCTCCTGTTCGCAGGGCGAGCCCGGGTGCCGAAATAGCCGAAGTATCCGCCGCCGCCGGAATTGTACTCGTGATTTCCGACCGACGGCCAAGTACGGGCACGGTGCCGGCCCCAGGTCGGTCCGTAGCAATTGTTGAACTCGGCGGCGGTTCCGTCTTCATAGACGTTGTCACCCAGGGTGAACACCGTTCCTGGGATCCCGTCGAGGAGCTTGGCGGTGGCCTCGTCCTTGTAAGTCGTAAGTCTTGTGTCGCAGCCGGCGATGTCTCCAGCACCGACCAGCACCATTGGTGTCGCTGCCAGGGCCTGGCGAGCTGAACGAGAATCGGATGGCTGTTGCGGAGTGTCGGTACAGCCGAGGACGAGCAAGCCGGCGGCCCGCGCAACGTGATGATAGCGAATCAAGGGCGACCCCAAATTAAATGACGGCGTTCCGCGTGTGACTCGGGACGGATGAGGCTCGTGGACTGGATGTGATTTTCAGGAATTTCGCGGTGCAGCAATTTTCAACCTAGGACCCGGACCGGCGGAGTGCAAGAGTGTTGCGACTGCCGTCCCCCATGGCTCACAACTCGGCCCCGGCTTACATTCGAGTTCATGACAACCAGCGCCAAAGCCAAGGTCACTCCTGCGCCACAGGGCTCGGGCACGCCCACCATCTGGCTCGATGGGGAGTGGTGCGATCGCGGCACGGCGATGATCTCGGTCTACGATCACGGCCTGCTCTACGGTGATGGGGTCTTTGAGGGCATCCGGGTGTATGGCGGGAAGATCTTCCGTCTGGAAGACCATCTCGACCGGCTGTACGACTCAGCCAAGGCGATCTGGCTCACCATCCCGATGGAGAAGAAGGAGCTGGTCGAGGTCACCCGGGAAGCGGTGCGCCGGTCAGGCATCGCGGAGGCATACATCCGGCACGTGATCACCCGTGGTGTGGGAGATCTGGGACTCGATCCCAGGAAGTGTCCCAAGCCGTCCGTCATCATCATCGTAGACACCATCAAGCTCTGGCCGGAGCAGGTATACGAGACCGGGCTGAACGTGATCACGGCGGGAACTCCCATCCCGCAGCGCGAATCGCTGTCGCCCCGGGTCAAGTCGCTCAACTATTTGGCTCACATCATGGCCAAGGTGGAAGGGATCCACGCTGGCGCCGACGAGGTGCTGATGCTCGACAGCGCCGGCGCGGTGGCCGAAGGGTCGGGGCAGAATGTCTTCGTGGTCAAGGACGGCCTGGTCCGTACGCCCCCGCCCTACGCCGGGATCCTGAAGGGCGTCACCCGCGACACCGTCATCGAGCTCGCCAGAAAGGCGGGACACGAAGTTGAAGAGTCGATCCTCAACCGCTACGACGTGTACACGGCGGACGAGGCTTTTTTCACGGGCACCGCGAGCGAGATCATCGCTATCCGGCAGCTGGATGGCCGGATCATTGGATCGGGGAAGCAGGGCCCGGTGACTCGAGACCTTCGGGTTCGCTTCCAGGCACTCGTGCGGAGCTGAGTACGACCGTACCGGCGGTCACCCCGACCCTCGGTAGAGCGCCGCAACCTCCGCGGCCTTGCAGCACGCAGTGACTCCACCGCTCGCCATTCTGCTCAAGGCTCCCCGGCTCGGCATGGTCAAGACCCGGCTCGCCGCCGAGGTGGGCGACCGTCACGCGCTCAGGCTCTATCGCGTCATGGCCGGGCGCGTCCTCGCTGCGGTGCGTAGCGCGGGGCTGGACGCGATCATCTGGTTCACTCCGCCTGAATCGCTGGCGGAGATGCAGTTCTGGCTGGGCGACTCCTGGGAGTTTCGACCCCAGGTGGCGGGGGACCTTGGCGCACGCCTGGCCGCCACGGCGCGCGCGATACCGCGTGGCCATCCGTGGATGGCGGTCTGCCCCGATTGCCCCGCTATCACTTCAACCGTGCTGCGCCAGGCGTGCGCCGATCTCGATCGCGCCGCTGTGGTGATCGGCCCGACTTTCGACGGCGGCTATTATCTGATTGGGGGGCGAACGCCACTGCCGGACATCTTCACGGGGATGCCGTGGGGTACCAACGGCGTGCTGGCCGAGACGCGCGTTCGGCTCGCTCGCATCAGCGCCGTGTGGCATGAGCTGCCGATGTTGCGGGATGTGGATACCGCCGACGATGCGCGAGCGGAAAGACTCTTGACCTGATTCCCCGACACCGCCCATAATTGGCCACCTTTCTCCCATACGCTGGAGCGCCCAGCATGGCATGGAGAGTACTGGAACACGCCGACCGCCAGTGGAACGTCTCGATAGCGGCGGAGCGGCGGCCTGACTCGCCCCAGTGGAACCTCGTCTTTTCCTTCCGCGCAGCGGATCCGGGTCAGCGATCCGTCTGGGCACCCTATCCTCTCTCGTCATCCTCCAAGGCCGCCCTCTTTGCCCAGGCGGACCGCGTTTCCAACGACGATCTGGTGGCTATGCTCTCTCAGTTGCTGGCCTGACTGGCATGGGCTTTGCCCCTCTGGACCCCTGCAATTCTCATTGAATTCAGGCCTGCTCAAGGACCCCAATGGCAGCTCCAGACCCCTTTCCCGAGCGGCTCCGCTTCGCGGAATTCACGCTCGACCGGCTACCCAATGGGCGCTGTCGCGCTCGCGTGGGATTGACCTGGAGAGACTCGGAGCAGTTCACCGGGGAGGGAGAGGGTCTGGCATCACAGGCCGGCGAGCTTCGCTGTTCGGCTCAAGCCTGTGTCATTGCCCTTGGGCAGGCGGTGAAGGAGGGGGGACTGAGCTTCGAGCTCCTCGGCGTGAAGGCGGTTCGTGCGTTCGACGCCACCGTGGTGATCGTCTCTCTCGCCGTGCATGGCGAAGGCAGCGGAACCCGCGTGGTCGGCTCTTATCTCACCGAGGCTGACACCCCTCGAGGGGCGGCGCTCGCGGTGCTGAACGCGACCAACCGGATCCTCGGCAACCGTCTCTACATGCGCTAAACGCAGAGACATCTGCCCCTTCAAGCCCCTCAGTCTGCCTCTGCTCCGGCGGTTTGCACGTAGCTCTGGGTGGGGTTCCTACCTCCACCCGAAATTATTCCGAAGGTGTCGCCAGCAACTCGTGGCCGCACCCAGGGAGGGATCGATGCCTGTGTCCAAACAGTGCCCGCTGTACCTGATGCTGGTTCTCGCCATTGCGTGTGGAGGGCGGGGTACCGCCCCTCCAACCGGGCCAGCCGCGGCTCCTTCCCCGCTCACAGGCCAGCCAGCCGTACCCCCACAATCAGCCTATGGTCCAGGACCTGAGGCGGACGATCCCGCCCAGTCACCGGCCGATTCCGCGCTTCTGGTTGCCGACACCGTGGCAGAGCTGAAGGTCGCCGCCGATTCGGCCGCGGACGAAGCCGTGCTCGACGAGCTGGCCGAAGCGCATCCCGAGGGAGACGAAGCCGAGGCCAAGACCGGTGAGGCGGGCCCCGAAGGCGACGTACCCGGCGGGGCTGACGAGCTCGCCGCCGCCGTCACCTGGGACATCGACGTCGAAACGTTCAACAGTCACGACCGCGTACACTATTACCTGGATTTCTTTCAAGGGCGTGGGCGCGAGCGGATGGCAATCTGGCTCACCCGCATGCCCCGCTACGAAGCGATGATTCGTGAGCGGCTCCAGCGGGAGAATCTTCCTGGCGATCTGGTCTATCTCGCCTTGATCGAGAGCGGCTTCTCCAACACCGCCACCAGCCGCGCGAAGGCGGTCGGGATGTGGCAGTTCATGAAGGCAACCGGCAAAGGGTATGGTCTGCGGGTTGACTCCTGGGTGGACGAGCGCCGGGATCCATTTCGCGCCACCGATGCCGCGGCCCGTCATCTCCGCGATCTCAACCGCCGGTTCAAGTCGCTGTATCTGGCCGCCGCCGCGTACAACGCGGGGTCCGGGAAGGTGTCTCGCGGTCTGGTCCGGCTCCCGGATGACGACAGCGAATCTCCCAACTCTGATGCCACGTTCTTCCGGCTCTACGATACCAAGCTGCTCCGGCGGGAAACCAAGGACTATGTCCCGAAGCTGATCGCCGCGGCCCTGATCGCGAAGCAGCCGGAGCGCTATGGCTTCCGAATGGGGACGGCTACGCCCGCCGCTTACGATTCGATCATCGTGCCCGATATGACCGGGCTCGACGTACTCGCGCGCCTGGCCGATACCACGGTGGCCGCGATCCGCGAGCTGAATCCGCAGTACCTCCGGCTCGCCACGCCTCCGGGAACCCGGTCCATCGTGCGTCTGCCGGCGGGATACGGGCCCGTGACTGTCGCGGCTTACGCCAAGCTTCCGGCCAGGCAGCGGGTGACCTTCGTCGAGCATTTCGTCGCCCGAGGTGAGACGCTGAGCGGAATCGCGCTCCGCTACCGGGTGAGCCAGGCCATGCTCGCTGCGTCCAATCCCAAGGTGAAGAGCCGAAGTCTCAGAATCGGACAGCGGATCGTCGTACCCACCGGTGGCGCCCTTTCAACCAAGGTCGCTCGGCGTATGGCCGAGCCGGTGGTGGCCGCGGGCACGAGCACCAAGGCGTTTCATTGGGTCAAGCGGGGCGAGACGATCTCGGAGATCGCGGATGAATATGGCGTGACTCAACGGGAGCTGATGGCCTGGAACGCGCTCGACCGGCTGGGTCGCATCAGGATCGGGCAACGCATCCGGGTGTCGTCGCCCGAAGGGCGCGGGGCTCCAACGCCCGAGCCGGATCGCGCGGCCGCGAAGACCCACATTGTCCGACGGGGGGATACGCTGAGGGGCCTGGCGAAACGCTACGGCGTCTCGATCCAGGCCCTCAGGGAAGCGAACGGGTTGGCGGAGCGGGAGACCCTAAGGACGGGTATCGCGCTCAAGATTCCGGGTTAACGCACCGACGGTACCGTCGCGGCGATGGGCTTGAAGCCCTTGAGCACCGCGTCGGAGTACCCGTTCGCGGGGTTGCCGCCCTTGGAGATGATCTTGTTCACGTTGGCCGGGCCGCGGTTGTAGGCCAGCAGGGCCAGGTGAACGTCGTAGTTGAACTTGGCCAGCAAGTCGTTCAAGAACCGGAAACCGATTCGCAGGTTGGTATCCCGGTCGTAGAGATCACGCTGAGTGACCCCCGGCTGATAGAAGCGCGCCGTGGGCACCTGCAGCTGGGTGTATCCGAAGGCGGCCATGTTGCTCTTGGCCTTGGCCTTGAAGCCGCTCTCGATCTTCACCAGCTGGTAGCCCAGTGACGGATCGATCCCTTCGCTCAAAGCAATATCATAAATCGCGGCTGAGAGATCGGCCGGGATCTGATAGCGGGTCGAGTTCTCCATGATCGCGTTGGCGCGCTGGAGCTGAAGCTTGACCACCACGGCTTCACCCCGGGAGGCCTCGAGCTGTTCGCTCAGGCTTCCCATCTGCCGCGCCACCACCCCGACATCCGGAATGGAGACGGCGACGTGATCGGTGGCGCGAACCAGCTTGTTCCAGCCGCCGAGCGCACCGATGCCCACAGCAGTGGCCAGGAGCAAGCCTCCCCTTAGCAGGAGTCGCTCCGCAGTCATCGGCTTCGGGTCGTCGTAATACTTGGGTCTCGACACGCGCAGGCCCCTTTCCATTGTGAGAAGGCCGTTCCGTAACCTACGACTCGGACCGGCGCCAATCTCCCCGGGTTCCCCCGGTCTTGCTGACCAACCGCACTTCCTCGATTGTCATTTCCCGATCCACCGCCTTCACCATGTCGTACACCGTGAGACAGGCGACCGCGACAGCGGTGAGCGCCTCCATCTCGACTCCGGTTCGGCCGGTTACCTTGGCCACCGCGGTGATCCTCACACCCGGCAGCTCCGGCTCCAGCCGTGCCTCGACCTCGACCAGATCCAGACCGAGCGGATGGCAGAGCGGGATCAGGTCTCCAGTCCGCTTGGCCGCCATCGTTCCCGCCACCTCTGCCACCGCGAGCACGTCGCCCTTGGCCACCGCCTGAGCGGCGACGAGGTCGAACGCCTCGTGCGACATTCGGACCACTCCTTCGGCGCAGGCGGTGCGCTCCGACTCTGGCTTCCCGCCCACGTCCACCATTCTTGCCCGGCCCCGCTCGTCCAGATGGCTCAGCTTCACAGGACCTCGGCCAGCTCTTCGCCCAGGACCGCCAGCAGGACCTGCGGGTTCACGTTTCCCCATGCTGCCTCTCGGGCGTCGGCCACATGCTCCATGGCCTTCAGCAGTGGATCGGGATCCCGATGGCGCAGCAGCGCCGGTGGAACGGTCCGCCGCACCGGCTGTCCCAACGTTCCCCGGGCGGCTTCGCCTAGCGTTTCGGCCAGCGCGTCGAGCATCGCGGTGAACTCGCCTCGCGCGGCGTAGGGCGGCTGCTTCAGGGCCCGTTCAAACGAGGGACCCGGCCCCGCCAACACCGCCTCCAGCCACCGCTGCGCCGCTTGCTGGGCCTTGCCTGAGTCGTCTCCGGTGCTGAGCGCGGCGCCGATGGATCCCTCGGCCAATAACACCCGCTGCTCCAGCTCCCGGTGCGAAGGCACGGGCTTCAGGTGCGCCTTCAGGAACCCGCCTACCTCTGCGTCGGTCAGCCGGCCGAGTCTGATGGGCACTGCCCTGGACCTCATCGTGGGCAGCAGCCTGCGAGCCTCGACCGTCGTCAGCAGAAACAGACTTCCAGCTGGTGGCTCTTCCAGCAGCTTCAGCAGGGCGTTGGCCGCTTCCTGGCTCGCTTCCTGGGCAATGAGCCGATCGGCTTCTCCCAGGATGAAGATCCGGGGTCCACCTTCCACCGGAGTCAGCGCCGCTCGCCGCTGGAGCAGCCGTACGCTTGCCAGACTGTGGGCGGCCATCCCATCGGCCACCGGATACAGAGGCTGGGCCCGTCGCTCCGTCATGATCTGGGCGATGGCCTCCGCCGCCTCCTCTACCTGCTTATCGGTGTCAGAAGCCTTACTCGGCTTCGTGATCGGTACGATCCAGTGGACGTCGGGGTGCGAGAGCCCGGCCACCAAGTGACAAGATCTGCACTTCCCGCAGGGTTCCTGGCCCCGATCTTGGCAGAGGACCAGCTGGGCCAGCCAAAGCGCCAGTCGCTGCTTTCCTACACCCGGAGCCCCAGTAAGCAGCAGGACCTGTGGCAGCTTGCCGCCACGTGCCGCCCTTGCCAGCCGATTGCGGGCCTCTTGGTGCCCGATCAGTGGGTGCAGAGACATAGGAAGCAAGCTACGTACCGCCCGACAGAATGGTAGACTAACTATTGTAACATTTTTCTCAACAACGACTTAGACGTCTCGAAAGCTGCAAGATTCGACCGGCTATGTAAAGAAAACAAGCGTATTATTTGACAACGATAGGGAGGCAGGAAGGGGACGACGGCATTAACGTATGCTCGGCCTCAGGACGAGGCTGTGCCATGGCTCACCCTGGATGCAAGGTATGGCAGAGAGAGGGAGGGAGCTAGGAGGAGCGTGCTGGGGAGTGCGGGAGAGTCAGGAGTCAAAGAGGAGCCACCATATGCGTTGGATCTTTTGCGTTCTTATGGTTGGAGCATGTACGTCGAATAGCGGCCAGGCGCGCACGGGTACCCAGCGGGAGCGGGACAGTGTGCTGGGGGCGTCGAAGCTGCCGGGCGCCGCGGGTGTTCGGGGAGCGCTCAGAGCGGCCGATTCCGCGTCGGCGCGGAACGCCCGACTCGACTCAGTGGACCGCTGATTCCTCGTTGCCTAACGGTGCGCGGGCCACTAGTTTTGCCCCTGCCGACGGCGGGTAAGACACTCCGCGTATCGTCGACGATCCCGAGTAGCTCAGTTGGTAGAGCAGGTGACTGTTAATCACCGGGTCGGGGGTTCGAGTCCCTCCTCGGGAGCTTTGCAAATTCACAACGACCAGCTGCTAGCCTTGCGGGCCACCGAACTGAGTGGCCCGCTCGTGTTTTCGTTCCTACGGCGTGTAAAGCCAGCTCTGGTTTCCGGTGGCCATGAAGAGGTAGGTGTTGCCGTCCAGCGTCACCCGCGTTACTGACCCAAACCCTCCCCCTCCAGATGGGGCAGCTGCCCTGGTCTTCCACTGGTTGGTCACGGGGTTGTAAGCATAGGTTTGCCCCCCGCTAACGACGTAGAACTTTCCGTGCAGGCCCGCCCCCGCCGCCGCTCCCCCCGTGGGCATTGGAGCCAGAGTGCGCCAGGTGTTGGTCGTCGGGTCGTAGACATCGAGGGCCGCGACCAGTGTGCGGGGTAATTCAACCCCGGCGACGCCGCCTGCCACGTAGAGCTTGCCGTCGATGACCACAGCGGCGCCCATCCGGTGAAAGTGGGGCGCTTGTTTCTTTGCCACCCAGGTGTTGGTGGCAGGATCGTAGCGGTAGAAGCGCCGCGTTGGCTCTTCCTCACAGTACCCGGCGTTCGGCCAGTCGTACCCGGAGCAGGCCCCCGGGAGCACGTAGAGCTTGCCATCGATTACGCCGCTGACGCCTTCGGAGCCGTAGATCGGCAGGGGAGCCTTCCGGATCATCAGGTCACGGGAGTAGTCGTAGGCCCACAGCTCCGCGGTCGGAGTCGGCAGGCTCCGCGAGTCGCTGTAGCCACCCGAGAAATAGAGCCTGCTCCCTATCTTGCCGACCCCGTTCGGGAGCCACATGTGGGTACTCGAGCCCTTGGTCGACCAGGTATTTGTGGCCACATCATAGGCCCGGACGCGCCCACCGGTGGCACCGTCGTCGCTTGAGCTGCTGCCGAAGGTATACACGACACTTTGTCCGGCGGCGTTGGGCGCCATCCCGAGACTATAGCCGCCGGTGTACTGATCAAACGGCGGCGCCGCCATCGGCGTCCAAGTGTTCGGTGCCGCCGCCAGGGCCAAGGCAGGCGGTGCGAGGTCGCCGCCGGTTTCGGGTTGGGTCGGGGTCTCACCGCAGGCGGTAAGCGCCAGTATGCTGAGGGTGAGGGTCAGGTGAAACGACAGGGCGTGGGACATGGGTCCTCCTCACGGATGGAAGCAATAGCTAACACCCGCCTGTCAAGTAACCATCAAGCGCGTTTGCGCCGGGGACGTCCGCCGCGAAACTCAAAGTGGCTCTCGTTCACCACCGTGGCCATGGAGGACGCGCGGCCGTCGCAGCGGACCCGGGCAAACTGGCGGGCCGAGAGCCAGGCAGCCTTGTACCAGGTCCCTGGCTTGAGCCCGGGATAGAGGGGAGCAAATTCACGCCTGAGGCGAGCCTCACGGTCGTCTGGCATCCTGGCCGCGCTGATGGGGATACCTTAAGAATAGGGCCTGGCCTCCGGGGCACAACTCGACGGCAGTGCCATCTATTGCGTATACTTGGCGGGACGAAAACATGGACCCGCTGGTACATAACGACTTAAGGGCGACCACCCCCTCCCCAAACACCTGAGGACGGAATGGCTACAAAACTCGATAAGACGATCAAGCGAGAGCTGGAGCTCGAGGGCAAGCTGTACACCGTGGCCATCTCGCCCGAAGGGGTGAAGGTAACGCCCAAAGGCGCGCGGAAGGGTCATGAGGTTTCCTGGAGCACCCTCGTGGGTGGCGATGCCGAGCCGCGGCGCGACCTCAATACCTCGGGCGATGCCTATCGAGAGTAAGCGGGGCTGTTCCACGTAACGCGCAATCACTGCTCCATCCCAACCCGGTCCGGCACTGCCTCGGTAACTGAGGCAGGCCTGACCGCAGTATTTCCGGGTCACTCTCATGCGTGGGAGGATCTATGGCGGAGCCCAGCTTTTCAGAGCAAATGAGCACGCTGACCTCGACTCTCGGGGCCATCGAGGCGCGACTGGCCCTCGGGCGTGCACCGGTCGAGGGGCTGGAGGATTTCAAAAGTGCACTGGACGACATGCGCCTCCGCCTCTGGGGTCTCTTGAGCGCGACAGGTGGCGCCGATTCCCGAGGATTCCAGGAGCTGTTCCGGATCCGCCGCGCGACAGAGATGTGCCGTGCGCTGGGCGACGATCTGCATTCGGGCTCGATCAGCGGAAGACACCGCGAGCTGGCGAGCTTGGGGGAGGCTGCGGACGAGCTGGCAAGGAAAGTCGAGCAGGCTCGGCGAGACGCCTACTAGGCTCCCGTGAGCGCCACCCCGACGATCCGTACGGCACGTCTTCTCCTGGGGACCTTTGAATCCGAAGATGCTCCTGACCTGCAACGTATGGCCGGCGCGCGTGAGATCGCGGACACTACCGTGTCCGTTCCCCACCCGTACGGCTTGGACCACGCCCTGGCCTGGATCAGCAACCAGCGCCGGGAATCGGTGCGAGGGCGTGCCACCAACTTCGCCGTCCGCCTGCTGTCCGGGTCTCGACTGATTGGCTGCGCCAGCCTCCGGGACATCGACCACGAGCACCAACAGGCGGAGCTCGGCTTCTGGATCGGCCGCGATTGGTGGGGGAAGGGATACGCGAGCGAGGCGGCAGCGGCGGTGGTCCGGTTCGGCTTCGAGACTCTGGAGCTCAATCGGATCTGCGCCCATCATATGGCGCGCAACCCCGCAGCCGGCCGAGTCCTGCTCCGCGTCGGCATGAAGCAGGAGGGGCTTCTTCGTGAACGGGTGAAGAAATGGGGCGTGTACGAGGATGTGGCGGTCTACGCCATTTTGCGCGAGGATCGGAACTGACATGTACCTCATGCTTCTCGCCATGGTCGTCGCTACCGCCGTGCTGTATGCCGGGCGTCCATTCTTCGCTCCTCTGGTGCTCGCGCTGCTTTTTACCGCATTACTACGCCCCATCGTGAAGGTCTTGAGCCGAATCCGGATGCCCCCTCCAGCGAGCGCAACTCTGATTGTGCTGGGTGTCCTGACGCTGGTCGGAGCCGGGGTCTTCCTGCTGGCGCAGCCGGTCCAGGACTGGGTCACGCACGCACCGGAAACCTTTGCTGCGGCGCAAATTAAACTGGAGAAGCTCCGGCGCCCGGTGAAAAACGTGACCCAGGCGGTGGAGAAGGTCCAGCAGGAAGTTGCGGGCAACTCACCACCAGCCGAGGCCCAGTCTCCCCCAACCTCTCCCGCCCCCGCGCCTGCCCTTTTCGCCCGGGCATTCGGCACCACTACGGCGTTCCTGAGCAGCGCCCTTCAGGTGCTGGTCATCGTCTTCCTCTTGCTCGCCACAGGCGATCTCTTCCACCGGAAGGTCTCCGCGTTGATGTCTCGTCCGGCACGAGGCACCCGTCAGCAAGCCCTGGAAGATGCCGAGTCCGTGGTTCGCCACTACCTCGTCGTCACCGCGGTCATCAATGCGGGGCAGGGGATCGTCGTGGGGCTGGTTATGCATCTCATCGGCTTGCCGAACCCGTTGCTCTGGGGTCTGATGACATTTGCCTTCGAGTTCCTGCCCTATCTGGGCGGGGTGTTCATGATGGCTCTGCTCGCAATCAGCGCCTTTGCCACCTTTGACAGCATCGGACCTGTACTGTTAGCGCCG
>DATBSM010000115.1:0-5458 GCA_036559785.1 Gemmatimonadales bacterium | reverse complement strand
GCGGTACCATGCGCGCGAGTGCCGCTACCGAGGGGCTCGCCCGTTACGACCTGAATATGAACGGCCCGTTGGGGAACGACTGGCGGTTCAGCGCCGGGGGGTTCTACCGGTACGATCACGGTGTCCGGGACCCCGGCTTCCCTGGGATTCAAGGTGGGCAGCTGAAGGCAAGCATCACCCGCCTGCTCGACAATGGGTCATTGCGCTTCTCGGTCAAGCATATCAACGACGAGAACCAGTTCATTCTTCCCCTTCCGTTTGCCGACCCGGCAAACCCGGACTACGTGCCGGGCTTCAGCGACTATGGCTCGATGAACACGGCGGAAGGATTGGACATTCGCGTACCCACTCCGGATGGCTTTCTCACGCTTCCGCTCGACCACGGACTCAAGACCAAGGCCACATGGTTCACGGCGGACGTAACGTTGGATCTCTCCGACGTGTGGCGGCTGCAGAACTCCGCACAGGTTATGAACAACGATCAGGAGTGGAATGCTATCCCGAACGGTAACCTGTTCAATGCGACAGACTACATCACGGCTCCCACGGGGTCGGGCGGGCTCGGTTTCGCCCCCGGCAGCACGGGTCAGTTCTTCTTTACCAACCAGTTCGATGCCCTAGGGGCTAAGCTTCCCTTCAACACCGCGAACGGCCTGGTAGCAGCCCAGGGTGAGTGGCATATCGAGAAGCCCATCTCGGCGGTCCAGGATCAGCTCTCCTTGAGACGCTCCTTCGGGAAGCATTCACTGTCTTTCGGCGGCTACTTCGCCAACTACTCCCAGGAAAACCGCTGGTTCTTTACCGATATTCTGACCGACGTCCGCGATAATCCGCACTTCCTCGACCTGGTGGTCACGCCTGCGGGCGGCGGGGCACCGGTGACGGTGACTAAGAACGGCTTTCGCAAATTCGTTTCCAACTATGTGAACGGGTCCGGATCGACTAGCATCGTATCGGGCGTGATAGGTGGGGAAATCCAGCTTACCGATCGACTTCGGGCCGATCTAGGCCTCAGGGCCGAGTACAACACCTTTGTACAGAGCTCGGAAAACACTTCCCCCGTAGACCTGGACGCAAACGCGGCCACGCCCTACGACAACTTCAACTATGGCAACAACAGCTTCAGGCACTTCAGCCGAAACATCACCGACTGGTCCGGATCGCTCGGACTCAACTATAGGGTGAACGACAAGTTCTCCATCTACGGATCAGGGGCCCGGGGCTACAAGATGCCGGCGCTGGATGAGTTCCTGAATGCGTCCGCTCAGGCGCAGGTGGACCTCTTCGACTCCCGCGATGTGCTGTCCGGTGAGGTCGGCGTCAAATACGCCAGCGGCGGATGGGGCGTCACGTTGAATGGCTTCTACACCAACCTCAAGAACATCATCGGCCAGGGCGCGGAAATCTGCCCCGGAGGAGGTACCTGCTGGGTAACGAGGGTCGATCCCGAGAACAACTCCTTCGGTGTCGAAGCGGAGCTGTTCCTGACGCCGCTGGAAGGGCTTCAGCTGATCGGGTCAGGCACCGTGCTCCAGGCTACACTCGGCGAGGGCACTCCGGCCACTATGTCGAACGGTGCTCCCCTGACGAGCAAATTGATCGGCGGCGTGCCGACCGTTATCGGCAATCTGGCAGCTATCTACTCGCCGCGGAGCGTAGCCGGGCTGCAATTCAAGGCGGACATGCACGGAGTCGGTTCCCGTTACACCGAACGCCCCCAGGACCGGGTGACGGGCACCAAGCTGCCATCCTACGTGTACTTCAACTTCGGTGCGGGGTTTGCCGTTCCGGCCGCGGGCGTCAGAATCAACGTCGACGTGCTGAATGCCTTCCAGAGCAAGGGCCTGGAAGAAGGCAACCCCCGGCTGGTAGCGTCGGGCGGCAATCCAATCTTCTTTGCTCGGCCGCTCTTGCCCCGCCGGGTGCAAGCAGCGATCGAGTATGACTTCGGAGGCGGTAGGTAGTACCGCACCACTAACCGCGACAATTACCAGCACCGGCGGCGGGCCACTGTGGCCGCCGCCGGTCTGCTACAGGAGCATGGGATGAGAGCAACCGCGACGCTGCTGGCGGCGCTGTGGGGGACGCCGGCGTTGCTCGGCCCTCGTCTGGGGGCGCAGCAGGGTGCCACTCCAGACTCCACGTTCCTCCTCAGCACCGGCAACCCCCATCGCTCGCCATCCCCGTTCATTGGGAATGGACGACTGGGCGTCGTCATCCCGCCGCTCGGTATCGGCCCCTCGGCTTCCTACCGGGCCGGCCTCTACGAGCACGCGCAGGACGACGTGCCGCGCATCGTGATGATCCCGGCATGGAACGCCATCGCAGTATTCGATGGCAACCGCTGGATCGACATGAAGGCCGCACCGGACAGCGCGCTGCGGTCGTACCGGCAGCTGGTCGACATGCGGACCGGGACTGCCCGCACCAGCTACGCCTGGGTCAACGAAGGTCGCAGCACCTCGGTGCGGATCGAGACCTTCGTCTCCCGGGCCGACCCCACTCTGACGGCTACGCGGCTGGATCTGACGCCCCAGCACGCCGGACGGATGCGAGTACGGTTGGGACTCATCGGGTGGCCGGCTCCCCGCCGCCTGGCGCTGGCCAAACTGAAGAAATCGGATCCGGCCTGGAAGCCCGCCGATGTCTGGTATCCGGGGCAGATGGTCGTGCGCTCTCGGCATGCGGCTCCCGAGCCGCGTGGCGCGCTCCTGTCGATGACCTCCACCCCGGTGGGTCGGACCACCGTGCTGGCCCAGGCCCTCGCCGTCACCTGGGCCGTCGACCTCCCCGGGGCGAGCACGGTCACCACCGCCTCGGGCGACACGGCCCTGGTGGAGATCGCCTTCGATGCGTCTCCCGGCCGCACCTATAGCTTCACGCAGGTGGGAAGCGCCGTAACCTCGGATGACGCGCAGCGCCCCCTCGATCGCGCCACCCAGGAGGTGGAAGACGCTCGCGGCCGTGGGTTCGAGCGGCTCGCCGCGGACAACGCGCGGGCCTGGATGCGCCGGTGGGAAACCGACATCGAGGTCGAGGGCAGCCCCGAGCTGCAGCGGGTAGTCCGCTCCATGCTTTTCTACCTGCTGTGCAGCGCAGACTCGGGTACCAGGTTCGGCATACCGCCGATGGGCCTCTCGAGCGCGGGCTACTACGGTCACATATTCTGGGACTCGGATACCTGGATGTTCCCCTCGCTGTTGCTGACCCACCCCGACGTCGCGCACTCGCTGGTGGCCTTCCGGGGGCGGACACTCCCGGCCGCCCGGGAGAACGCGCGGGCCAACGGCTTTCGTGGCGCCATGTATCCCTGGGAGGCCGATGAGCGCGGCGAGGAAACCACCCCCCAGTTCGCCATCCAGAATGCCCGCTCCGAGATTCACGTGACCGGCGACGTCGCCCTGGCGCAATGGCAGTACTACCTGGCCAGTGGAGACTCCACCTGGCTGGCCGACGAAGGTTTTCCCGTCATCCGGGAAACCGCCGACTTCTGGGTCAGCCGCTCGACCTGTGGTGCGGCCGACGAACGCTGTCACATCGAGAATGTGGTCTCGGTGGCGGAGGGGCTGATAGGCGTGACCGATGATGCGTATACCAACGCCGTCGCGCGGAAGAACCTCGAGATTGCGGCGATCGCGAGCAGGCGGCTGGGCAAGCCCGCCGATGCCCGCTGGGGCATGCTCGCCTCCAAGCTGCACCTGCCCTACGACTCGGTGAGCCATTTCTTCCGCACCTACGAGGGGGCCCCCGATTCAACCCTGGGCTGGGTCACCCCACTCCTGAGCTATCCCCTGGCCGTCCCCATGAGTCCGCGAGCGAAGCGAGCCCAGCTGGAGCAGGCCTTTAAGCAACTGCTGAAAGAGGGTCCGGGCGCCATGATGGGTTCCACCATCCTCGCGGTCGGCGCGGCCGAGCTCAACGATCGGGCGATGGTGGACTCACTGCTCCCCTTCAGTTATCGCACCCATCTGAAGGGTCCCTTTCTGATGCTGTCCGAAACCCCGACCAACGATGCCGTGAATTTCGTGACCGGTGCGGGCGGCTTCCTGCAGCAGGTGATCTACGGCTGGACCGGGTTGCGGCTGGGTGAGCGTGGGCTCGAGCCGGCCTTTCGACCGGTGCTCCCGTCAAGCGTCAAGCGGCTCGTGCTCCGAAATATTCAGGTGCGAGGCAAGCGGTATGACGTCATCGTGGACCCAACGGGGCGGCGCATGGTCCCGGCCCGGTCGCCCGCCCAGCGATGAGCCTACGTGCGGTGGGCCTGGGTTTGCTCTTGATTGTGCCGCGTAGCGGCGACCTCGTCGCGCAGCAACCACCACCGTCACGGCAGGTACTTCCCGTCCTCGACTTCCCCGAACCTGGTCTCGACGACAGCGCCTCCTATCAGGGGTACCAGACCCGCTTCTATCGCGACTCGAAGCAGAACACGGTCCAGGTGTACCTCGAGCCTAAGGGCGGACGGGTGGTGACTCTGTGGGCCGACGGCGCGGACGAGAGTGCCGGGTTCACCGTGCGTGACGCCGCCGGGCGCGCACCTCGCTTGACCTGGGGAGCCCCGGCGGCAGCGGTAGGTGATAGCGTCGCTGAGCGAAGCATCGAGTACCGGCTCCAGGCCGATGCCTCCCACATCGAGCTGGGAGGATTTCTCCTCGGCACCATGCGGGTCGAGCGCGACTATCAATACGCGAAGCGCCATCTCCAACCGTTGAGTCTCCCCCCATTTCGGGTCGCTGAGGAATCGCTGCTTGTGGCGGACATTGACCGGCTCCCCGGCCCGGAACGAACCCGCCATCTCGCGCTTCTCGGGGCCGGCGACGTTGCGATGCTGCGCTCACGGCTCGGGCCCGGAGTGACGTCCCGTTGCTCCGACGACCACTGCAGCGTTCGGGTCGAGCGTCCTTCACTCGATGGGCGCAACCGGCTCGTCCTGGAGCTCGGGGTGGACCCCCGCCGGACCAAAGTCGAGGTCCATGGGGAAAACGTTACGATCCGGACGCGCCCGGGCAGCCCCATCGCCGTTGCCGTGAAGGTCACTACCGATGCTGCGCCGCTCACCCCACTCCCGCGAGCTGAGATCTTCAATTCGAGTTTCCTGACGTTCCTGGCCGAGGCGGCCGCCGCGACGGATCACGCCGGCCGGATTCGCCACCGTCGGATGGAACGCCAGGTGCGTGGGGTCGAGCTGCTGAGCTCGAAAGAGAAGCTCATGGCCGGCCTGCCGAACTTTGCCACCTATTTCGGCCGCGACATGATGATGACCGCCCTCATGATGCGGCCCATCTGGACGCCGGGCATGTCGGAGCACGTCATCGCGAGCGTGCTCCGAAAGCTGGGCCCGCAGGGTGACGTCAGCCACGAGGAGGCCCTCGGCGGCCAGGCGATCCGGGAGAACGCGGTGGTTTATGACTCTTTGGTCACCGGGTACTTCCGCGCGGCACGAGCCGGACGGCAGCAAAAG
>DATBSM010000114.1:0-6611 GCA_036559785.1 Gemmatimonadales bacterium | reverse complement strand
GATTCGCAGGTGGTGTCCATCCGCCCCACTGACCTGCAGCGCCTGTGGACTGTCTCGGTGGATGCCCCCGTCCTCGGCTCCCTCGCGGCCATCGGAGATACCCTGTTCGTGGCCACCAAGGTCGGCTCAGTCTACCGGATCGATCCCGGGCCCGAGCCGAAGGCGGAGCGGATCGCCAGTCTCGACTGGCCGGTCACCGCGCCGGTCACGGTCCTGAAAGGGCAGATCATCCTGGGTGGCGCCGACGGGACGATGCGCGCCCTTCGGCCCGACGGCACCGAGATCTGGCGGCTACGACTCTGGCGTCCAGTCGAGCTCGGACCCATACCGCTGGCTGACGGCCTCCTTGCCATCGGCGGCAACGGCGACCTCCACCGGTACCGTCGTTGATGCCCCGGGTTTGCTCCACACTAATCCTGCTCTCGCTTCTCGCGGGGCGCGTCGAGGCTCAGGGTCTCAGCCCCGCCGTCAAGTATGGGAAGTGGGTTCTTCTGGCCGGCTCTCTAGGGATGAACTATCTGGCGGTGAAGGCTCACAACCGGGCAGACGACAGCTTCGATGTTCTGGAATTGAGTTGTACGGCGGATCATGCTCGGTGCGCTCTCGGCCCCAACGGGGCCTATGCCGATCCCGTGACCGAGGCCCTCTATCAGACCTCGCTGCAGTACGACCACCAGGCTCGCTGGTGGCTCGTCGGCGGTGAGACCGCGCTCGCCGGTGCCACGGTGTTGTTCATCTGGGAGCTGACCAGGCCCAAGGGCCGACCGGACAACATCCCGTTTGAGCCCGAGGTACGCAGTCTGCGTGCGGGTGGCACAGGATTGGGGTTACGCTTTGGGTTTTAGCGGGGGCTTCAATGAAATGCTAGCCCACGCGGAATAACTCCACCGCCCGCGGGTACCGTGCCACGGCCCGCTCTCGCATCGGCTGGTTCTCCCGCCGCTGCAATGCCGGATCTGCCTCGATAATCCTCATGGCCAGCTCCCGCGCCCGGGCGAGGAGGTCGGCGTCGGCGGGGAGCTGGGCATGGCGGACCTCGAACCCACCCGATTGCCTCGCCCCGATGAGGTCACCCATCCCCCGCTCTGCCAGATCCAGCTCCGCGATCTTGAAGCCGTCCAGCGTGGCCGCGAAGCCGCTCAGGCGGTCAGGCGCGCCTCCCTCCGCCAGGAGAATGCAGTAGCTCTCCTCCGCCCCTCGACCGATCCGGCCCCGCAGCTGGTGGAGTTGGGCGAGCCCGAACCGTTCGGGATGCTCGATCAGCATGATGGTGGCGTCGGGCACGTCGATCCCCACCTCGATGACCGTCGTGGCCACCAGAACCTTGAGCTCGCCGCCCCGAAAACGGCGCATCACCGCGTCGCGCTCCTCCGCCTTGAGCCGGCCATGCACCAACCCCACTTCCAGCTCGGGCCACCGCGCGGCGAGGCTCTGCGCCATCGTCGTTGCGGCGCGGAGGTCGGCCCGCTCCGATTCCTCGATGACGGGGAGGACGATATACGCCTGCCTCCCCTGCCCGCATTCGCCGCGGACGAACTCGAGTACCCGCTCCCGCTGGCCGCTGCTGCGCACGGCGGTGCGCACCGCGCCGCGCCCCGGGGGGCGCTGCCTGAGCGTCGAAACGTCGAGATCGCCATAGAGCGTCAGGGCCAGCGAGCGCGGGATCGGCGTGGCGGTCAGGAGGAGGACGTCGGGCGCCGCCCCTTTGCCGATCAAGGCAGCCCGCTGCTCGACCCCGAAACGATGCTGCTCGTCGATCACCACGAGGCCGAGCCGTTGAAACGAGACGCTCTCCTGAAGCAACGCGTGCGTTCCGACGATGACTCGCGCCTGGCCCGTGGCGATCCGCTTCCGCACCGCGGCTTTCTGGGCGGCAGTCTGCCGGCCGAGAAGAAGCTCCGGCTTGAGATTGAGCGGAGCCAGGAGGGTCTCAAGCGTGGCTCCGTGCTGCTCGGCCAGCAGCTCGGTCGGCGCCATGAGCGCCGCCTGGAAATCGTTCTCGACCGCGAGCAGCATGGCGAACAACGCCACTACCGTCTTCCCCGTCCCCACATCTCCCATAAGCAGCCGGTGCATGCGCTCAGGCGCGGTCATGTCGGCCGTAATCTCCCGCAGCGCCTGTTGCTGGTCTCCGGTCAGCTCCCAGGGCAGTTGCTCCTTGAGCCGAGTAGTAAGCTGCCGCTTGACGGTGAAGGCCACCCCGCTCCGGTGCCGCTTGGCCACGGCACGGGCCCGGATCAGCATCAACTGAAGATCGAAGAGCTCATCAAATGCCAGCCGCCGTCTTCCCCGCTCGGCCTCCTCAGCAGTATCCGGGCGATGCACCGCGCGCAGCGCATCGGGCAGGGTCGGCAGGTCTAGACTCTCCCGGAGCGCGGGGGGCAGCCCGTCATGAGACAGTGCGATCAGCTGATCCAGGTGCCGATCGATCAGGGACCGGACGACCTTGTGACTCAGGCCTTCAGTGGCGGGATAGACCGGCAGCACCTTCCCCGCCGTGAGCGGATCAGCATCGCTGTCGGCATCGGCAAGGATCACGTATTCCCGGGGGGCCATCTGTCGCCCGTGGTAGAACCGGACCGGCCCCGAGACCAGTAAGGTCTGGCCGAGGGCAATGGTGCGATCGAGAAATGGCTGTCCCGGCCAGACGCACTCCAGCACGCCGCTTTCATCTCGCAGCACGGCATGGAAGATCCGAAGCCCGCGCCGGGTCGGCAGCACGCCCTTGGCAACGACTCTACCGACGCAGGCTACCTCGTGACCGAGCTCTGCCTTGGCTAGCGGCGTCACGGTGGATGCGTCTACGTAGCGATGGGGGAGGTGCCACAGCAGGTCGCGCGCGGTGCGGATGCCCAATCGCTCCAGTGACTCAGCGCGCCGCTCCCCGATTCCCTTGAGAAACTTGACGGGCATGTCGAGGCGCACGGCGGCCGGAGCGGCGCGGGGAGGCATCCGCGGCTAGGAAGCCTCGACCGGTGTTTCTGCCAGCAGATTCTCGGCGAAGCGCTCCGGGTCGAACGGCTCCAGGTCGTCCACCGATTCGCCCAGCCCGATGAACCGCACCGGTAGCCCGAGCTCCCGGCGGAGCGCAGCGATGGCGCCACCACGGGCACTGCCGTCGAGCTTGGTGACCACGATACCGGTGGGGGAAACCGCCTGCGAAAAGAGCTTGCCCTGCTGGATTGCGTTTTGGCCCACGGTCCCGTCCAGCACCAGAAAGGTCTCGTGAGGGGCGCCGGGTAGCCGCCGGCCGATCACTCGGGTGACCTTTCGCAGCTCCTCCATCAGCCCTTCCTGGGTGTGTAGGCGCCCCGCCGTGTCGATGATGACGGTATCGATGCCCCGGGATAGGGCCGCGTCGATCGCGTCGAAGGCCACCGACGCAGGATCGCCGCCCGGTGCCCCAGCCACACAAGGCAGATCCAGCCGTTCAGCCCAGACCTGGAGCTGGGCAATGGCTCCGGCGCGATACGTGTCCGCCGCCGCGAGCAGGACCGTTCGCCCCTCCTGCTGAAGGCGTGCCGCGAGCTTGGCCGCGGTAGTGGTTTTCCCGGTCCCGTTCACGCCCACCAGCAGGATGACCGTAGGACCCGTCTCGGCTCGAGCTATAGCGCCGGGGTTTTCCGGTCCCGCCAGCATCGCGCTAAGGCGCTCCCGTAGGGCGCGCTTCAGATCCGCCTCGGTCTTGAGCTTGCCGCGCCGGACCTCGTCTTCCAGCGCACTGGTTAACTCGACCGTGGCGGCAACCCCGAAGTCAGCTTCGATCAGGACCCGCTCCATGTTTTCGAGATCGTCGGCGTTGAGCCCGCGCATGAGCGCGCCCACGTCGGTCAGCGCAACCTGCTTGATGCGTGACCAGAGACTTTGCCGCTCGTTGCTCCCCAGTCTGCTTGGCTTCATGATCGAAATCTACCACCTCAGCGAAGCCCGAGACGCCGGCGTGCCAGCCATTCTCCCGAGAGCGCCAGCACGCAGATGCCGAACAGCCAGAGCCAATCGCGGGCTGCGGTGCGCCCCGTCGAGCGAGCGTCCCTGCCGTTGTGTGCAGTGAGGGTGACTGCCCGGGGCAGGAGCTCGTCGGAATATTCCTCCACCGCTACAATCCCGCCGCCACCACCCGAGAGCCGGTATCGATGCTCTCCCGGTTGGAGCCAGACGGAGGCCCGGCCGTCTCCGTCGAAGTGGAGCGTGTCGGTCCGCTGTCCGGCAGGGCTCGAGAACGCCACGGACTGCGTGGCAGCCTGGCCCGGACCCAGCCACTCGAAGATGACAGGCCGGCCGTTCTGCACCACCGCCTGGACCGGGCTCGCGACCCCTCTCGCCGAGTCCACACCGCCGAGCAGCCAGCTGGTCGTTGCCGCCACCCAGGAGCGATAGCTTTGTTCGCTCGATCCTCCTCGAAAGGGCCATCGCCAGAGTCCCTCAACTGCCACGGTGATCCGGCGGACCCGTCCCGCCTGCCGGCCGAACACGGCGGGGCGCTGAGGGCCCCGGCGACCCAGTTGGGCATAGAGAGCCACCCAGTCGCGTGGGCCGCTCTGGATGGGAGTGAGCAGAAACGCAGGAGGAAACGAGTCCACCGGCTGACCGAGAAATGCTCCGGCCACCGGCGACGCGTCGGCTTGCGAGAGATACCAGTCACCCGGCACTTGAGTCTCGCCTCCTTCACCGCTCGGCCAGCTCCAGATGCCCCGGGCGGTGGTTCCTTCGGCAAGCTCAGTGGCCCCGCCCTTGAGGATCAGCAGATCGGCCCGTCGCGCCGCTCGCCGCACCGCGTCCTTGGGAACAGCGCGGAGATTCGCCATCGAACGCCAGCGGTCACCATCCAGACGGACATACCCCTGGATCGGAAGCTGACCAACCTCGCGCAGGGTCCGATAGAGAAACCGGCTGTCCCAGTCCGCGGGCGCCGCCAGGAACACGACCCCTGGGGTGGGTGCAACGGTGACCAGGTGCAGCCGGGCATCGGTGCGAGGCTCGGAGTCCCCGCCTCCCGCGAGAGCAACTCGCAGCAGGTGGCCGCCGGAGGAGAGAGAGCCGGACGGTACGACGATCCGGGCCCGCCCCCCCGATTGTCCTCGAAGCCGCACGGTTCTGAAGGCCAGCCGGCGTGTCCCCGAGAGCACCTCGACTCGAACGCTGTCCGCGGCGTTCCCACCTGTCGGTTGGACGTCAACCTCGAGGGGCACCGAATCTCCTTCGCTCACTCTGCTCGGGCCTGTTACCCGGGTGACCGCCAGATCCGATTGAACGCCGCGGGTAAACAGGCGGATACTGCTACGAGCCAGGATGTCCTGAGGAATCTCGCGGACGTCCTCGACTTCACCATCGGATACCACAACCAGTGGCCGGTCGGAGGCCGACCCGGCTAGTAGCGCCGGCCCCAGCAACGAACGCCCCCGGCTTGGAGTCGAGTCCGGGGAGGAGCGCGTATCACCGAAGTATCGAACCTCCCCCCAGTGTGCAGCCGAATCCCTGGCCTCGGCCCAGCGGCCACCGGCCGCGCCCATGCTGAGTGAGCCATCGAGCAGAACCAGAGGCTGCAACGGTGCGCGGGAAACCGGGCAACTGAGGTTGACCAGCAGGAGTCCGAGTGCGGACCAGGCGATCGCGCGGCAGGCAAGAGGAATCCAGGCGCGACGCCCCATCCGCTCGAGAACGAGATAAGTAAATGCGGCCAGCCCGCAGGCGGCGAGGACTACGAAGGCGGCGAGCATGCCGCCGCCAGCAGCGCTTCTGGGAGTGTCAGCCGTCCCTCATACAGGGCACGCCCTACGATGACGCCGTCGAGACCGGCCTCACAAGCGGCGCGAACATCACTGCTCGCGGCCACGCCGCCGCTCACGATCACACGGGCGCCCAGTGGCCTCAACGACACTGCACCGGCCAAGTCAGGGCCGTTGAGCATGCCGTCCCGGCTGATATCGGTATAGATCACGGTCTCGATCCCGGCCTGAATCACGCGTCGTGCCAGATCATCGGCGCGGGTGGTAGACGTCTCCGTCCAGCCTCGAACCGCGACCAGGCCGTTCCTGGCGTCGATGCCGACTGCGAGGCGTGCCGGGCCCAACTCGGCCAGCATCTCGGGGACAAAGTCCTCCTCGATCGCCGCCGCGGTACCAATCACCGCGCGGGCAAAGCCCAGGTCGAGCGCTTCGCGGATCAGCTCCTTGCTCCGCAATCCGCCGCCGAGCTCGAGCCGGAGCTTCGTTGCCATCCGACCAGCGATTAATTGCACGACCGCGAGGTTTTCTCCGGTCCCGAATGCCCGGTCCAGGTCTACCACGTGAATCCACCTGGCGCCCTGCTCCAGGAAGCGCTCCGCGACCGCCACGGGATCGTCCCCATAAACGGTTTGCCGCGCCCGCTCGCCCTGGCTCAGGCGAACGACGCGGCCATTTCGAATGTCGATGGCGGGAAGGAGATCCACTACTCGGGCGTTACGGCAGCCACCGTTGGGAGGTTTCAGCTCCCTGCCGGGCGATCGCGTCAGCCGGAGCGAGGGTGCCGGTGGAATCGCGGAGAAGGACCATCAGGCGGTCTCGCTCCTGCTCGAAGGCGGCGCGGTCCGACTTGGGTACCGGCGCGCCTCCGCCGATCTTGACCCGCCT
>DATBSM010000113.1:0-10258 GCA_036559785.1 Gemmatimonadales bacterium | reverse complement strand
CAGCAGAACCGCCAGAGCGACGACACGTCGGGAGACCTCGACGTGGGCCGGGATGTGGATGCGCTCCTGACCGGCGGGGCGGCGCGGAACGTGGTGGCGGTGAAGGCGAGCTATTGGCTGAGCTGGTAGACGCATGGACAGGGGGACTGGGGCTAAATGGACGCCATGAAGTGCCGGGTGGTACCTCGCGAACTCTTCGCATCAACCGGCGGGTCTCAGGGGCTGCAGCTCCTGATCCGCCTTGGCCCAGCGGGTCGCCGCCTGCTGATACGCGGCACGCTCCGCCTCCGGATCGCCCTGACGGGCAAAGATCTCCGCCCGCCGAAGCTGTGCCGGCGCCGCGTACACCAGCTCGAACGGCGACCGCTCCGCGATCGATCCATACCAGCCCAACGCCTCGGCGTGCCGGCCCGCCTCGTACAGCAGCTCTGCCCGGAGGAACCGCTCATAAGCCAGCGACAAAAACGGTGAGATGACCGTCGCCTGGTACCACAGTTCCGCCGAGGGACGCCCCAGTACCGCCAACGCCTCGGTAGCACCCCGCTCGGCTCGGGTCAGAGTGGCAGCCAGTCCCTTCCGGAGCGACGTTCGCCCAGCGCTCATCGGCTCCGCCGAAGACAGGTGATCCAGTGCCTCGTGCGCCTCGGCGAGATCGCCCGCCCGCACAGCAAGCAGCCCCAGCAGGAAGCTCCTGATCGCAGGGTGCAGCCCGTTGTGGACCGCGAGCGCGGCAAGCGCGGTGGGAGGCGCCTCCAGCGGATTCCAGGACCGCAGCTGGATGCGCACGTCGGCAAGTTCCTCCGGATCAATCGGCAGGAACGGGAGCGCGGCGAACAGCCCCCTCGTCTCTATTCCCTGGACATAGTCGTGCGCCTGCGCCTCCCTCGCCTCCTCCCGCCCGTCAGCCCAGCGCCCTTGCGACACCGCGACATGGGCCAGACAGACGTGGCACAAGGCCCTGAGCTCCGGTGAACGGGCCACCTCCAGCAACGCCCGCGCGATCCGCTCGGCGCCCTCGAGGTTCCCCGAGTACATCGCGACATCGGCGAACGTCACCGCGACCGTGGTGGCACGAGCCCGGCTCAGGGAGTCGAGCACTCGCCTGATCGACTCCTCATCACGGCTGCTGAACGCGGCCACGGCATCCAGTGCCAGCGCCTGATCGCCGTCCGGGCTCAGGGTCCGCACCCGCAGCGCATGCTGCCCCACTTCCTCCCGGTGTCCCTCGATGGCCGCGACGCGGGTCAGATGCACCAGTGCCCCGATGTGGTCGGGCTCGTAGGCGAGGACCCGCTCGAAAGCGCCCCGTGACTCCGCGGCCGACCGGCCCCGCAGCGGATTACAATGGAACAGCATGTCGCCCAGGTGGAACCAGGCCTCGATGTCGTCCGGATAGCTCGCGGTGATCGCGTTGTAGAGAGATTCCGCGTTGCTCACGTCGCCCTGGATCCAGGCCCGTTGCGCATCGAGCAACAGCCGGTCGTGCTCGGCCAGCCGGTCCCGCAGTGCGTATCCCTTCTCGATGACCTCGCGGGCGAAGTCCTGCAAGGCGCAGCCTGCCGCCGCGCCCGCCAGGTGATAATACGCCAGCGCAAAGCCCGGGTCGGCCTTGACCGCACGCTGCAGGTGCTCCATGGCATCGAAGAAGCGCCCCGCCCGGAGGCACCGCTCGCCCTCGAGGTAGGTCTTGAGCGCGTCGAGCGATCCGGTCATGCGCAGCGCCAGCCGGGCAGAGCGCAGAGCCGGCCCACTACTCAGGCTGCCCAGAACCTCGCGCGCGACGTGTTCTACCGCCTCGAACAGCTGGGCCTCCGTGTGACTCCCGGATTGGACCCTCGCCCGCGCTTCTCCCGCGACTCCGTACAGGGTCGCGCCGATCTGCACCCGTCCCCCGGCCTCCATCACCGTGCCCAGCAGCAGAAGGCCGGCTCCCAGCTGCTCGGCGATGCCACGGGCCTGGTCCAGCTGAATCTCGGGAGACCCCCCGTCACCCACAGCGGCGAGCAGTGCCCGCGGGTCCACCACCCGGAGCTCGGCCACGCTGTCCAGGGTGGTGCTGAGGAGATGCACCATCCCCTCTGCGAGATAGGTGAGGCGATCGGATCCCCGGAAGACAAAGGGAAATACCGCCAGCACCCGCGAGTCGGCTGAGCGAGGCTCCGGACTCGACTGGGCCGGTGGCCGAGCTGAGGCGGCGGGCCGAGTCCGGGTGCGAATCGCCTCCACCAGCGCGCGGAGCTCGGCGGGAGGCTCGAGATCGTACTCCAGGGTGAGCCGCCGGGAGAATTCCTCGTAGACCCGCAGCGCGCTGGTGCGATCTCCGGTCCGATCGAGCAGCTGTAGCAGCCGGCGGAGGGTGTCCTCGTCGTCCGGCGTGAGCTCGAAGCCGCGCCGGGCCCAGCCGCCGGCTTTCCCGCCATCACCTGCCCGCTCCGCCGCATCCGCCAGCTCCCAGGCCGCGGCAGCCGCCCGGTCCCGCAGCCGGAGACGCTCGCGGTCGAGCCAGTCCTGAAATCCGGCGGCCCCGGAGAGGTGAAACCCTTCCAGCAGGTCGCCGCGATAGAGCTCGACTGCCCGGACCCGGTCCGATGCGTTGATGGCGTCGGTGAACGCGGTGGCATCGCACCAGAGTCCCTCTGACACGGCGAGCTCGTCCTCGCCCCGTCCTGCGATCACCTCGCGTCCCAGCCCGGTGCGGAGGTAGTACAGCGAGCGGCGCAGCGCGGCCCGGGCGTGCTCCTCGTCGAGCTCGGGCCAGAACATCGCCAGCAGCGAGTCTCGCCGGTGATACCGGCGGGGCTCGGCCAGCGCCAGATACGCCAACAGTGCCAGACGCTTGGGCTGCTGCAGGACGGAGCGGATCTCGTTCCCGTGCGCGTCGCGAAGGTCGAGGACGCCGAGTGTTCGAAGCTCGATCATGGTCCGCTAGAGATACGCGCTCACGGCAAGGGGGGCAAACACCGGCGGCGGAACGGCCAGGGGACGGCCGGACCCACAGCGAGGTCACGGGCCGCTCGCATGATGCCCCCCGTCTCTCACAGGGGCCGTCCCGATGAAGCCGTCCTTCCGCATCACCGCCGTGTTGCTGCTGCTTCCCTTCCCTCTGCCAGCCGTGGCCCAGCAGGTGTCGTCGTTCCGCGTGGTCGTCGCACCCGCCGAGTCGCTCCATGTGGTGAGGAGAGGAACCGGGCGGCCGGTGGTCTTGCTGCCGGGCCTGTTCGGCTGCGCCTTCGGCTTCCGTCACCTGTTCGAGCTGCTCCCGCCGCTGGGAAACCGGGTGACCGTGATCGAGCCGCTCGCCATCGGCAGCTCGTCGCGTCCGGAACGAGCGAGCTACTCCCTCACCGCTCAGGCCGACCGGGTCGCCGTGGCGCTTCGACGTCTGGAGAAGGAGCCCGTGGTGCTGGTCGCCCATTCGGTGAGTGGATCCATCGCCCTGCGGCTAGCGGTGCGCCACCCCGAGCTGGTGAGTGCAGTGGTGCTGCTCGACGGCGGACCCATGGAGGAGGTCGCCACCAAGGGGTTCCGCCAGGCGATGCGTTATGCACCGTGGGTGAAATGGATGGGCGGCATGAAACGGCTCCGGCCCCACATCCGGAAGGACCTCATCGCTTCCTCGGGCGACTCGAGCTGGCTGACCGACCCCGTCCTGCAGGCCTACACCGCGGGCGCCGCCGCCGATCTCGACGGGACGCTCAAGGCCTATCTCCAGATGGCGGAGACCCGGGAGCCGGAGAAGCTCGCTCCCCGGCTACACCAGCTCCGCGTGCCGGTGCGATTGGTGGTTGGAACGGCGCCGCACAAGGGCGGCATCTCCAGCCAGCAGATCGAGCTGCTCGCGGCCCGACTGCCCCGCTTCACGCTCGACAGCGTTCCCGATGCCGGGCACTACCTGTTCGAGGAAGCGCCCCGGGCGGTAGTGGCCGCCATCAGTCGAGCCGAGGGGACGTCGCTGGCGACGCGCCGGGAAGTGAGCCGGCCATGACCACCTACGACGCGCTGGTGATCGGGAGCGGCTTCGGCGGGATGATGGCGGCGCACACGCTGGTTCACTCAGGGCTCCGCGTGCTCCTGCTGGAGCGGGGCGACTGGGTGAGGCGGAGCCCGGAGAGCTGGCAGGGGAATCAGGTCGGCCCGCTGGGGAAGCACTTCCACCGCGAATCACCCTACGACGTGTACGACGAGCGGGGCCGGTCTACCACCGGGGCGTTCTTCTGCGTCGGGGGGCCGTCGGTCTTCTATGGCGGCGTGGCCCTCCGCTTCCGCACCGAGGACTTCGAGAGCAACCCCGATATCGAAGCCGGGTCCGGAGCGGCGTGGCCCTACAGCTACGCCGATCTGGAACCGTACTACATGGAGGCCGAGCGGATCATCGGTGTCGCCGGAGTGGCGGGAGTCGATCCGACCGAGCCACCTCGAGGCGCGGCTTACGCCGAGCCGCCCGCTCCTCTGGCCCCGGTATCAGCCCGCATTGCGGGTGCCGCGCGCGATCTGGGCTTCAATCCGTTCCCGCTGCCGCTGGCGATCAACTACGGAGCCGCGCCGCAAAGGAAGAAGTGCATCGGCTGCGGCACCTGCGACGGATTCGCCTGTGCCATCGGCGCCAAGAACGATCTCGCCACCAGCGTGCTGCCGCAGCTGCTCGAGCGCGGGCTGGAGCTGCGCCCCGGAACGATGGCGGTGCGAATCCTGGCCGACGGAGGCCGGGTCACCGGTGTGGTGGCCCAGGACACCAGGAGTCAGGAGCAGGTCGTCTATCGCGCGAAGCGGGTCGTGCTGGCCGGCGGCGCGCTCGCGTCGCCTCACCTGCTGCTCGCCTCCGGCCTCCAGCACTACAACCCGGGCGGTCACGTCGTCGGCCGCTACCTGATGCGACACCTCAACCGGGTCGTGTTCGGTCTCTTCCCCACCGCTCCCGAGCCGGAGGGCCGGTTCCATAAGCAGATCGCGATTCACGATCTCTACTTCGGCGATTCCTCGGTCCGGCATCGGGGCAAGCTCGGCGGCATCCAGCAGGTCGGCACCCCGCCCGCCTCGCTGATCCGGCAGCAGCTGGCCGGCCCGCTTGGTGCCATCGGGGCGCGACTGTGCGGACACATGACGGGCTTGCTGACGATCGCCGAGGACCAGCCGCAGTTCGAGAACAGGGTGACGCTCGACTCCCGGCATCCCGATCGCCACGGACTGCCGCGTCTGGTGATCAGCCACCGCTACAGCCGCCGGGATGATGCCGCGAGCCGAGTCCTGCTGCGCGCGGGACGCAACGTGCTCCGCCGCGCCGGCGCACTGGCCTGCTATCAGCACCAGATCCGCACCTTCTCTCACGCCGTCGGCACCGTTCGCATGGGCCGCGATCCCCGGACCTCGGCACTGGATCAGTACGGCCGGTTCCGCGGCATCGACAACCTCTACGTGGTCGACGGCTCCTTCATGCCTCGCTCCGGCGGGGTGAACCCCAGTCTCACCATCGCCGCCAACGCGCTCCGCTCAGCCGCCTTCCTCGCGAGCGACACTCATCGCGCCAAGGGATCCCAAGATGCAGTCACCAGCCGTTAAACCGGCCCCCCAGCTCCGGCGGGTGCCGGGCTCCGATCTCCACCTGGTCTTCCTGGGCTGCGGCACCATCGCCCGGCAGCACGCGCGCCGAGCTCGCTCACTCGGCGGGGTGCGATGCGGCTTTGCCAGCCGAAACCCGCGGCGGGCCTCCGAGTTCTGCCAGCTGCTCGGCGGAACCAGGAGCTACGGGAGTTATGAGGATGCCTTGCTGGATGAGGGCGTCGATGCCGTCGCGATTACCACGCCCACGGCACAGCACCTCCCTCTCACCCTCGCCGCGCTCGAAGCCGGGAAGCACGTGATCGTGGAGAAGCCGGCGTTTCTCAGCTCGGCGGACGTGGACCCGGTCGAAGCCGCGGCAGCCGAAAGGGGATGCAGGGTCCTGGTCGCTGAGAACTACGCCTACAAGCCGCTCATGCGGGTACTTCGCGAGGTCATCCGGAGCGGAGAGATCGGTGAGGTGCGCTATCTCGCCGTCAACGCACTCAAGCTGCAGAACCCTGGCGGCTGGCGGAACGACGAGTCACTGGCGGGCGGCGGTGCGCTCTTCGAAGGCGGGATTCACTGGATGCACCTCATGGCCGGCCTGGGGCTCACGGTCGAATCGGTCCACGGCTTCCGGCCCGATGGAGCCGGAATCGAGCGGAGCATGCTCGTGGTGGTCCAGTACGAGCAGGGCGCGGTCGGCACGCTGCATCACGCGTGGGACACCGCGTCGCTCTTCCGCGGCCTCAGGCTCTCCCGGATCTACGGGACACGGGGGTCGGTGACGTTCGAGTCGAACGGGCTCTTCGTGGCGGTGCGGACCCGCGGAGTGCGAATGGTATTCCCGGGACTCCGCGACATCGGAGGTTACTGGGCGATGTTCGCCGACTTCATCAGCTGTCTCCGGGAGAACCGCGAGCCCCTGATGACGCTGGCCCACGCGCGCCGAGACCTCAAGCTGGTCGAAGCCGCCTACCAATCCACGCCCTGACCGGAGATGACCATGAGTCCACTGGGAGCCAGCCTGGTGATCGGAATCCTCAGCGGAGTGCATGCCGCCAGCTGGGGGATGTACAAGGACGCGCCTCATGAAGGATTCGAGCGCAGGAAGTTCCTCCGCAGCATCGCCGGCGGCGCGGTGGTAGCTCCAGCCACAGCGCACCTGATGAGGCTGGATCCCACTACCGCATCGGGAGCCGTTCTCCTGTTCGGCGTCGCGTACGTGTTCGAGCGCCTGGTCGCGGAGATCTACAAAACATTCCTCCGCCAAGCTGACCAGTCCAAGTACGCCATACCCATGCAGCTCGCGGTGCTGGGCCGGCCGGTCGAAAGCCGGGCCGCCCGGGTGATGCTGGGTGTGGGGTATTCGGCCACGCTCCTGGGTCTGGCGATCCTGGTCCATCGCTATCTGGAGCACGCGGGACCGGCGTCACCGCTGATGGTCGCGCTGGTCGGCTCGATCGGAGGCTGGGTCTCCGCCTTCGGTGGCGCCTGGAAGGACGCTCCATTCGAGGGATTTCAGCCGCTCAAGTTCCTCCGCAGTCCGCTGCTGGCCGCAGGATGGGCGCTGCTCCTGGCGCAGCTCAGCTCCGATCTGGTCGTGGTCACGCTGGCTGCCATCGGCTTCACCATCGCGACCACCGAGAGCTACAAGACCTTCCTCTTTCCCAGCCGCCCCCGGGGGAAGTTCGCCGGAAAGCCGGTGCGGTTTCCAGAGATCCTGCGGACCCGCAACCGGGTGGTGCCGGTGTACCTGGGAATCTGGCTCGCGGTGCTGCTGATGCTGGCAGAGGGGGTGCGCCATGGGTGACCTGGCCAGATGGCAGCAGCTGGTGCCGCTGTTCATGGCGGCCGCCTGGTGTCACGGGCCGGCGTCCCCATTTCTGCCGGCCACCTTCGAGCCGGTGATTATGGCCTACGGCCAGACTCACACGCCGGCGCTGGTCGCGGTCACCGCCGCGGCCATCAGCGTCATCATGGAGTCCGTGAACTACCTGGGATACGGCTACGTGCTCCGGAGCAACCGCCTGGGCCGGATCCGCACCGCGTCGGCCCGCCTCACATCGCTCTTTCAGCGGCGGCCCTTCCTCACCTGTCTCCTGGTCGCCGCGACGCCGCTGCCCGACTGGAGCGCCCGGATCCTCGGGGCCATCGCTCGCTATTCCATCGCCCGGTATCTCGCCGCCTTTCTACTGGGAAGGACGCTGAGCTTCTGGCTGCTGGCGACGATAGGGCACCAGTTTCAGCCGCCGCGCTCCTTGCTGGCCACTGTGGCGGTTGGATCGATTCTGCTGACCTATGGGACGGTATGCGTCCGACGCGTGCGGAGCGCGCGGGCAAGTCACACCCCGGTGCACTCCGCGCTATGAACCGATTCTCCAGCGGCTGTCTCGCGCGGCTGATCTGGATTCTGATTCCCCCGGCACAGTGGATCGCCGGGTGGTGGTACCGGCGATTGAACCGGCGGTGAGGTCACCTAAGGAGGTCACATGCTTCGGACTGATCGAGGAGCTTTCCTCGCGGTCACGGTCGTGCTCTCCGTCCTGTCGCCCAGGCTGGCGGCGCAGGACACGCTTCAGCGGGTCAAACCGGCTCTGGGAGCGTCGGTCGCGCGTTTCATCTACGAGGGCACGGGGATCACCGCGGTCTCCTTCCACTACTCGGGCCTCAAGCCCAACACGCTCAGTACCGAGCTCGGAGCCGCACTCTTCCCCGATGCGCTGCAGGTGGGGGCATTGTTGCTGGCTCCCGATATCGGAGCTGCCTACGATATAAGGGGGAGCGATTTCGATCTGCTGGTGAAGGCCGGGCTCAGCACCCTGCTGGGGGTGGGAGGCGGATTCGCGTTTCAGCCGGGGTATCACCTCGGCAGCGGGTTGGTGATCCGCACCGGGGAAGCCTCGGGCATGAGGCTCGACGTGGTCCGTCATTTTTACCTGATAGACCAGGAGAGCGAAGGGATCTGGAGCGTGGGGATCGGGTTTACCTCCTTGCCTCGCAGGAAACCATGACTCTCGAGCGGGAACCCCTGGGTCGCACCCGGGCGTTATGTTCAGCTCATGTCTGCGGCTGAGCAGGTGGCCCGCCTGCGGGACCAGATCGAGCGCGTCACCAGCGGTGCGCCGGCAATCTCGGACGCCGAGTACGACCGGCTCTTCCGCGAGCTGCAGGCCCTCGAGGCCGAGCATCCCGAGCTGCTTCCCAATCCCCAGTCGGGATCTGGCACTCATCCGTTGTATCAGATGTGGAAGGACCGTCTGGATACGGAGCTCGTTAGAGAGCAGGCGCGTGCTGACCGCAGAGCGGTCCGTGCCCGTGAGTTGGCGGCCTGGCATGAGGCCTGGCGGGCTTACAAGGCGCGCGGATCCGCCGAGTATGTACCTCTACCCAAGCCCCGCTGGTGGAACCTGCTGGGCTGGGTGCTTTGGATCCTGCGGTTGCATAGTCCAGGACGCCCGAACTGAGGTTGAACCGTATCCGAATTCACGACATGCGCCGCTCAGTATCCTTCTCCGCCGCCCGCCGCGCCGCCGACTTGTCCCGCGGCGATCGCATTCTCGACATCGATCAGGCCTGACTCGCCCACCCACTACCTCGATGTGGGCCGGGATGTGGATGCGCTCCTGACCGGCGGGGCGGCGCGGAACGTGGTGGCGGTCAAGGCCAGCTATTGGCTGAGTTGGTAGACGGGCGCTACACGCGAGGGGGCCGAAACTCAGTCTCGAGTCTCGGCCCCCTCGCTTCCTGGCTCGGGTCAGGCTCTTGCAAACTTCCATCCTTCCTTCAATCAGCCCGACCTAGTCCTTGTCCTTGTCCTTGTCCTTGTCCTTATCCTTGTCCTTGTCGTGACCGTGGCCCAGGTGACGACCGTTGTTCCCCTTGCGCCCATCCCGATCATCGTCGTCCTTCCGCCTGTCGTCATCCTTCCGCTTGTCGTCATCGTTCCGCTTGTCGTCATTCCTCCACTTGTCGTCATTCCTCCACTTGTCGTCGTCGTCCCATCTGTGGTCGTCCTTCCACTTGTCGTCATGCCGCCGCTTGTCGTCATCGTTCCAGCGGTCGTAATCGCGGCCGTAGTGACGACGGTGCTCCCGCCTCCACTGCACCTCGTCGATGTAGTAGCGGCCGGCGCGTTGGTAGACGACCACCTTGCGAAATGGCCGGCGATCGAACGGCCGCCGATAGAAGTGTCCTCCATCGTAATACACCGTGATCACCTGGTACCTGGGGCTCCTCCACCAGCCGGGCCCGGCCTGGACCCGCTCGACCACGAGAATCTCACGCTGGGGGACAACGATGGTGGTCTTGCGAGCGGTCTCCACGCGGGGGGGCGCCGGGGGAGCGGGCTGCCGATGCCTGAGAATATCGGCGGCTCGTTGGAGCTCAGTCTGAGCGTGCAGGGGCGCTGCGCTCGCGATGAGAAAGCCGGCGAACCATGCCAGCCCTATGCTGTGCCTCATGACGGCCTCCCGAAGATTGGGGAAAGTGGCCGTCTACTACGCGAACGCTATGCCACCCCGTAAGCCCTTGGTCCACACGGGTGCAAGAGACTGCACCCGGCGGAGGGCGGAGAGGCGGAGGGTCGCGAGAAGCCGAAATGGTACAATCGGGATTGCTTCGGACGACTAGAAGGACGGAGAAGCGGAGAGGGCGGAGAGGCGCAACGTCCCGACGCGCGCCGAGATCTAGGACGCGGCCCCGATCGTAAAGCTGAACC
>DATBSM010000112.1:0-11221 GCA_036559785.1 Gemmatimonadales bacterium | reverse complement strand
CTGAATGATGCGGGAGAGGTCGGCCCGATCCTGGAGAGTGGGCTCGCTGTTGGACACCACCTTGAGGATCTGACCGCTCCCAACATCCACTACGCGGGCATCGACTCGGAATTTCCCGTAGAAGTCGGCGAAGTTCCCTGTGATCGCGTATTGCGCGCCTGCCTCGCTGCCGACCTTGGCCGCAGTGGCGGCATCTACCCGCGCGTTGGGTCCAAGATCTTGTGCTTGCACCGCCTGGATTGTCCGGCCCCGATCAGCCACCCGCACTCGCGGGTGCCGGCTGAGGTCGGAGGCCAACGTGGCCGGAATTCCGAGTTCCAGGGCGCGAAAGACTTCCTTGTCCTGTCCGTAAGAGCCCCTGTCTTCGAAGGGGAGGACCGCGATCACGATTGGCCCGGATTGCTGGGCGGCGGCAGTGCTCGCTGTCATTACAGCGGCGACGAGGACCCAGCGTAGACAGCATTTCATGATCGCTCCCCTCAGAGAGAGAACCGCATCCCTTCCGTGGCCGCCTCGACCACGAGCCTGGGAGCAACCTGCGCGGCGTAGCTCCTGGTGTCGGCGAGTAGGCGGTCCATTGCCGCGTCGTCATGTTCCGGCTCGTGATGAAACAGCACCAGTCGAGCGCAGCGCCCTTCGGCCGCCAGATCCACGGCCTGACGCGGAGTAGAGTGCCCCCATCCGGCTCGCGCTTGAATGATCTGGTCCAGGTACATGGCGTCGTGAATCAACGTGTCGGCTCCCTCCACGAACTGCACCAGGCGTTCCCGCCAGTCTGACGGAACCTCGTAGCTTCCACCGGGTCCGAGCTCGTTGTCGGTCAGGTACGCAACTTCCCGGCCGCCGGAGGACGGGGCGAGTCGGTAGCCCAGAGTGGTGCCGGGGTGCCGGAGACGAAAAGTGCAGACCCGAAAGTCGTCGATCTCGAACTCGCCCTCGGTGATCTCGATGACGGCGAGTGAGGCCGCAAGGGCGTTGAGCGGGACCGGGAAAACCATGGGATCCATCTGCCGCCCCAGGATGTCCTTGAGCGGCACCCCCTCCTGGGCCGCGCCATAGATGTTCACCGAGGTGGATCGGGAGCTCAGCGGCTTGAAGAACGGCAGACCTTGAATGTGGTCCCAATGGGTGTGCGAAAGGAGAATATCGGCCGACAGCACGCCATTGCGTTCTTTCATCAGCTCGTGGCCCAGTGGACGCAGGCCGCTTCCGGCGTCGAGGATCACCAGGTGCCGGTCGCGACCCCCGATGCCGATGCAGGCGGTGTTGCCACCGTAGCGCGCGGTGTCCGGCCCCGGTGTTGGAATGGAGCCTCGAGTCCCCCAAAATGTCACCGGGTGGGTCACGCCAACTCACCAGCAGCGGGAACGGTCATGCCGCAACCTCTTCGGCGCGCAGGGCGCCGGCAGCGGGGGAAGTCACCAGCGTCCTGTGACGCTGGTCACGACCTCCGTGCGGCCAGCATGAGCGAGCGACGATCCTTGAGAGTGATGTCCTTGCGGGTGACTTCGATGATGCTGCGCTCGACCAGATTCCGCATGGTGCGGGAAACCGTTTCGCGGCTGGAGCCGATCATCTGGGCGATCGTGTGATGCGTCAACTTCCGGGTGATGCGGTCGCCGCCTTCGTCCTCCGCCATTCGGAGCAGCAGATGCGCGACGCGTCCATTGACGTCGAGCAGCACCAGGCTGCCGATCTTCTCGTCCGCGCGTCGCAGGCGCCGGGAGATCTCCTTGAGCAACGAGATCGCCACCTCGGGCGAGTTTCGAAGTCGGGCGTGGAAGTCCTCGCGTCGGAGCACCAGCAGGCTGGAGTCGTCCATGGCGATGACGTGGGCTGACCGGGGTTCCTCGTCGATCACGGCCATCTCCCCGAAGAAGCTCCCTTCTCCGAGCACCGACAGGATGACCTCGCGTCCGTCCTCCGCGATCAGCACCACCTTGACCTGGCCGGCCGCGACAAGAAAGAGCGCGTCGCCCGGATCGTCCTCGAATACGATCACGCTACCCTTCGGGTAGCTGCGCTCCCGGGTCAGCTCGGCGAACGCCGTCAGGTCGGCCTCTCCCAGTCCGGAAAACAGGGGGACCTTCCGCAGGACCTCCATCGGGGACAATGCCACTCGCGCCTCACGATAGTGGAAGTGTTTGGGGGTAGCATACTTGCGAGCGGAGAAGCTGTCAATCGCGAGAGCACACGGAAACCGCGTGAACGGTAAACGCTAAGACATTGAACGGGGGGTGGGTGGCCCTTTCACCGTTCACCGCTCACCGTTCACGGTTCTTTCTCCTCGCCCCCGCCTTGCATCAAGCCCCCGAAGCCGTCTAGATTGAAGGGCTTAGCGCCAACCCAGGAGCACTAAATGAAGGCCGATCTTCACCCATCATACCGCAAGCTCATGGTCAAATGCGCCTGCGGCAACGAATTCGAGACCCGCTCGACCTCCACATCGATTCACGTAGAGGTGTGCGCCCAGTGCCATCCCTATTTCACGGGTAAGCAGCGCCTCGTGGACACCGCCGGCCGGGTAGATCGATTCCGCCGCAGGTACGCGACGGAGCCGGCCGCCACAACGCCCGCGGCCACAACGCCCAAGGAGTAAGCCATGGAGGCCCGACTCCGCCAGGCGCTACTCCAGGCGGAGGAGGTCAACCGGGCCCTCGCCGACCCGGGCGTTGGCAAAGATCCAGACAAGCTCAGGTCGCTCGGCCGGGAACACACCCGGCTGGCCCCGGTAGTCCGGCTGGCCGAACGGCTTGCACGGCTGGAGGACGAACTGGAACAGGCTCGAGGACTGGCTGAAGAGCCGGACCTCGAGCTTGTCGCATTGGCCAGGGCCGACATGGCCCGATTGCCGGCGGAGATTGCGGCGCTGACAGCCGAGCTGCACGAGCTGCTTCTGCCACGCGACCCGCACGATGACCGCGACGCCATCATGGAAATTCGGGCCGGCACCGGCGGCGACGAGGCAGCGCTGTTCGGGGCCGACCTCTACCGCATGTATCAGCGGTACAGCGAGCGTCACGGTCTGGCCTGGGAGCCGATCTCGCTCAGCGAGGGATCCCTCGGTGGGATCAAGGAAGCGATCGTGGCGGTCCGAGGTCCGGAGGCGTACGGCTTGCTCCGCCGTGAGTCAGGAGTCCACCGCGTGCAGCGCGTCCCCGCAACCGAGACACAGGGAAGAATCCATACCTCGGCGGCAACCGTCGCGGTGCTCCCCGAGGCCGAAGAGGTGGACATCAAGATCGAGCCGCAGGACCTGAAGATCGATGTGTTCCGGTCCTCGGGCCCGGGCGGACAAAGCGTCAACACCACCGATAGCGCCGTCCGCATCACCCACTTGCCGAGTGGTGTGGTGGTGAGCCAGCAGGATCAGAAATCGCAGCTCCAGAACAAGATCAAGGCCATGGAGGTACTGCGGGCCCGTCTGTTCGACCGCATGCTTGCCGAGCAGGAGGCCGCCCGCTCGCGAGACCGGAGGGCAATGGTCGGTACCGGAGATCGTTCGGCCAAGATCCGCACCTACAATTTTCCCCAGAGTCGGATCACCGACCATCGGATCAACCTGTCGGTGCACAACCTTGCGGACGTGCTGAACGGGGGCTTGGACGAAATGGTTGACGCGCTACGCATGGCAAGCCGGCAGGAGCTCATCGATGCCTGAACTGGCCCTTTCGCTAGGAGCGTTGATCGACGATGGCGCCGAACAGCTGCGTCGCTCGGGCGCGCGCGAGCCGAGGCGGCAGGCCATCCGGATCTGGACCGAGCTCGGGCAGCGCGCTCCCGCCCAGATTTTCCTCGAGCGGGAGCAGCCGGTCGATCCGGAGAAGGCCATACGCTTTTGCGACGCTATCTCGCGTCACGCCCGGGGCGAGCCGCTGGCCCACGTTACCGGCCGGAGTGGTTTTCGGCACCTCTCCCTCGCGAGCGACGCCCGCGCGCTCATCCCCCGGCCGGAGACCGAGGGCTTGGTCGATCTGCTGCTTCAGCGAGTGCGGACCGGCCGGGTGGCGGACATCGGCACTGGCAGCGGATGCATCGCCCTGAGCCTGGCCATGGAAGGCGCTTACGACCTGGTCAGCGCGGTGGACCGGTCCGCCGAGGCGCTGGGCCTCGCGAGGGTGAACCGCGATCTCACCGCGTCTCGGGTGAGCCTGATCCAGGCTGACCTCTGCGGGCCGCTCGGGCAAGGCTCCCTCGACGCGCTGATCTCAAACCCCCCCTATCTTACAGTGGACGAGTACTCGTCGCTGGAGACCTCGGTCCGGGACTGGGAGCCGGCGATGGCGCTGGTGAGCGGGGACGATGGGATGGCGGCTACCGTGCGACTGTTGGATGAGGGACGCGAAGCGGTGCGGCCCGGAGGGTGGCTGGCGCTGGAGGTGGACTGCTCCCGGGCCGCGGTTGCGGCAGGCCAGGCATCAGCGTTCGGCTGGAGCGAGGTGAGCATTCATATGGACCTATTCGGCCGCGAGCGATACCTGCTCGCGCAGAGGAGCAACACAAGGTGATCTGGGAAAAGGCGCAGGATCTTGGCCGGCAGATTGGCCAGGCAGCGGAATACCAAGCGCTTCGCCGCGCGGAAGCCGCGCTGCGGGAAGACAAGGAAACGGTGGCCAAGCTGGACCAGATACAGACTCTCGCCCGCCAGGTCGATCAGGTGGTGTCCCAGGGGCAGATGCCCGACCAGGCGACGGCCGAGGCCTACGAAGGCGCGGTCCGCGACCTCGAAATGAGCCCGACCGGCCAGGCCTATGTCGTCGCACGCTCGAACTTCGAGAAGCTGATGCAGCGGGTCAACCAGCAGATCAGCGAGGGCATGGAAAAGGGAGCCACCAGCAGCATCATTACGCTGGGATGAGTCGTAGCGGCTTCTTCGTGGTTCTGGAGGGGCCTGAAGGCTCAGGCAAGTCCAGTCTGCTCGGCCCACTCGCTGAGCGCATGCGGGCCAGTAACGTCGATCCGGTCGTGGTGCGCGAGCCGGGTGGCACCCACGCCGCAGAGATCGCACGGAAGGCACTACTGGACCCGGATCACCCCGTGGGGCCGGTGGCCGAGCTTTTCTTCTTTCTGGCAGCCCGTGCCGATCTGGTGCAAACCGTCATCCAACCGGCGCTCGCGGCCGGGCGTGTGGTGCTCTCGGACCGTTTTGCCCTGACAACCGAGGCATACCAGATGGCGGGACGCGGACTCGATCCGGCCATGGTACGGGCGGCCAACCAGGCAGCAGCGCACGGTCTGACTCCCGATCTGACACTGATCCTCACCCTGGCACCCGAACTGGGTCAGGCTCGACAGATCGCCGCCGGGAAACGGCAGGACCGGCTGGAACAGGAAAGCGTGGATTTCCACCACCGGGTGTTGGCATACTACCTAGCGGTCAAGGGTAGTGGGGTGCGACATTTAGATGCACGCCTTTCCCCGGACCAGCTCTTGCAGGTCGCGTGGACTGAGATTCGCAATGCCGCGCCGGCGATTTTTCAGTCCCCGGTCGGGTAAGCGTATACAGAGCAGGCAACTAGGCCCGAGGTCGTCTTCCTCCTCGAGTGGCGGTGACATGGGGTCCCCCCACATCAATCTGGAATGACTGTAGCAGCTATTCTGCGGGAGTGGAGGCGAATATGAAGCAGCGTTGGGGCGTGATCGGATTGGTGGCGTTGATCTCTTTCTTCAGCGGCGGCTGGTTGCTGCAGCGGGGCGCAGCCAGTGATGGCAACGTCTATCAGCAGGCCCGGCTGTTCGATGATGTCCTCGGTCACGTCAACACCTACTTCGTCGATTCGATCGGCGAGACCGACCTGTACCAGAAGGCTACGAAGGGGATGCTGGAGCAGCTCATGGATCCCTACTCGGTGTTGCTCACCGGGGACGACTACAAGGCGCTGACCGAGCAGACCTCCGGTAATTACGCCGGACTCGGCATCCAGATCGACGTCCGTGACGGCTGGATCACAGTGGTGGCCCCTCTGCCCGAGACTCCGGCCGAGCGCGCTGGCATCGAGACCGGCGATCAGATTATCGAGGTCGATGGAAAATCGACCGAGGGCTGGAAGAACGATCAGGCGGTCAAAGCACTTCGGGGTGACGCAGGCTCGAAAATCGCTATCACGATTCGCCGTGCTGGAATCTCCGATCCGATCAAGTATCGTCTCACCCGGGCCCAGATCCATATGCGGTCGGTGCCCCCAGGAACCATGTTCGACGGCGGGGTAGGCTACATCTCCCTGAATCCTGTCAGCGAGACCTCGGCTGAGGAGCTGCGCCAGGAGATCGCTGGCATGAAGGGTAAGGGAATGAAGTCGCTGATCATGGATTTGCGGGGTAATCCGGGCGGCTTGCTGGATCAGGGCGTCAAGGTGGCCGATCTCTTCCTCGACACTCGCCAGGAGATCGTCTCGACCCGCGGCCGGGCCCGGGGCTCGACCAAGGAGTTCGTTGATGAGGCCAGGCAGGCCTGGCCCGATCTGCCGATTGTCATTCTCGTGAACGACGGAACAGCTAGTGCCGCCGAGATCATCGCGGGCGCGTTGCAGGATCACGATCGCGCGGTCGTGGTGGGTGCTCCCACCTTCGGCAAGGGACTGGTTCAGACCTTGTTCCCCTTGGGCGAGGGCGTGGCGCTGAAGCTGACCACGGCCCGCTGGTTCACCCCGAGCGGCCGCACCATTCAGCGGATCGCCAAGGACGAGGAAGACCAGGCTACTCAGGCGGCCCTGGCGGTACTGGCCGACACGATCCTCGGCGCGCCGGACAAGGAGTCCACCGACTCGGCCCTGAAGGAGCGGCCGATCTTCCATACCGATGGCGGCAGGGTTGTGCGCGGTGGCGGAGGGATCGTGCCGGATCTCGTGATTCGTCCCGATTCGTTGACCACTGCCGAGCGCGACTTTGCCAAGGCCCTGGGCAATGGGCTCCCGCAATACCGTGACGCGCTCACGACCATAGCGCTCGAGGCCAAGAAGACCCACGGGGTCAAGGCCGAGTCATTCAAGGTTACCCCGGAGATGCGGCAGCAGGTGTACCAGCGGCTCCGCGCCAAGGACATTCAGATCACCCCCGCCGTGTTCAACGGCGCCGGCAATCTGATCGACGAGCAGCTCGGCTACGAGATCGCGCGCTACGTGTTTGGCCGGCCGGCGGAATTCCGTCGCCGGGCCGCGCAAGATCTGCAGATGCAGACCGCGATGGGGCTACTGCGTAAGGCACAGACTCCGAAGCAGCTGTTGGGCCTGGCCCAAGCGAATGGGTCTGCGGGGTCAGCCCAGAACTAGGGTAGGAGAGCGGGACTGTTTACTATTCGAGCCCGGTCGGCCATCGATGGCCGGCCGGGCTCGCTCGTTCGGGAGAAGGCTATTGGCTGTTGGCTATGGGCTATTGGCCGTTCCCAAGACAAGCGACCTTGTCGAACCATGAGAAGCCGAGTTGGTGTTCATCGGCTCAGCCAATAGCGAATAGCCAATAGCCTCCGAAGGAGAAACGGTGTCGCAGCCACGGGTCACGATCATTGGGGCAGGACGAATGGGGCAGGGCCTCGGCCTGGCCTTGAAGCGTCGGGGTTACAAGATCGCGTTGGTGGCTCGAACCCCGCGCGACGTCACGCCTCCCTTGATGCTGCATCAGGGTAGCCGGGCCGAAGCAACGGCTGGTGCCGAGCTCGTGCTCATCGCGACGCCGGATGACGCAATCGGAGCGGTGGCCGCTGAGCTCGCCGCGGAGGGGGCCATCGCGCGGGACCAGGTGGTCCTCCACCTGTCGGGGCTGTTGGACCGAAACGCGCTACTGCCCCTGGAGGAGAGCGGCGCGGCCTGCGGCTCGTTCCATCCGCTCCAATCGGTCGCCGAAGCAGCCACGGCAGCGGAGCGGCTCAAGGGCGCGTATGTGGGGATCGAGGGAGACGATCGTGCCCTGGTAGCTGCCGAGCGACTGGCCAATACGCTCAGAATGATTCCGGTTCGGATCCCAGCCGCCGCCAAGCCGGCCTATCACGCGGGGGCGGCGTTCGTAGCGAACTACACCGTGGCGTTGGTGGGAGTAGCGGAAAGGCTCGCGAGGGCGGCAGGTGTGCCGGCCGACATTGCGGCCCGCATCTACCTACCCCTGCTCGGTGGGGCGGTCGCCAACCTGACTGCCCTCGGTCCGGCGGGGTCGCTGACCGGTGCGGTGCGGCGGGGTGACGAGCAGACGATTCGGGCTCACCTCAAGGCGCTGAGTGCCGAGGACCGCACGCTGTACCGCACGGTAAGCCGGGCGGCGATCACCCTTGCCCGGGAAGCAGGTCTCAGCGAGAGTGCGGCGGAGCGGGTGGAAGAGGTCCTCAACCAGAAGTAGGGGTATCGATCCTACTGGTCGACCACCCGGGCCCCGGCAGGAACCTTGAAGGCAAAGGTCCGCTCCGGCAGCTTCTGGTTCACCCGGAGCCGGGCAAGCCGAAGAGTGCGGGTAGCCCCCGATTGCTCGTGGATCTCCAGCCGGCGGGGCAGTGCGTCGTCCCGGTCGAGCCAGATCACGGCTTCGGTGAACGGCATGTCGGGAACCGCCGGAACCAGCTTGATGACGTCGGTCGTGCGACCGCCGACTCGTTCGCTGCGAAGGTACGAGGGCCGATATCGCTCGGCCGGCCGGTCGAGGAACCAGGCCAGCAGATTATAGCCGTAGGCCGGACCACCGCTCGGCGCCTTGAGACGGATAACTTGGCCCGGTACAGTACTCGGCGTGTAGACCCAGACATGCTTGCCATCAATGATGATCGCCTCGCCCGGGGGATCGGTGAAGCGCATGGCGAGTTTGGCATTGCCCGCTTGGGCGAGCGTTCCCTTGCTCTCGGCGCTGTCGATCATCGGGTTATCGATTATCTGCTCGAAGTCGGCTTGAAGGCTTCCCAGCGATCGGTAGACCCGCGCCGCGCGGCCGATGACCGCCGCCGCATCCTGTGCCTGCGCCGTGGTTGTCCCCGCCAGTCCCAGCAGCAGTAGCACGCGGCCTATCATGCGCGAATTCCCGCCGGCTCCGCCACCCGTCGACCAATCGCTTCTGCGATCAACCTGATCTCTTTCATCATCCGATCGAACTGTTCCGGGTAGAGACTTTGCGCCCCGTCCGAGAGGGCACGGTCAGGGCTGGGATGCACCTCGACCAGCAGCCCGTCGGCACCGGCGGCGATCGCGGCGCGGGCCATGGGACTGACCATGTCGCGGTGGCCGGTGCCGTGGCTCGGATCGGCCACGATGGGAAGATGAGAGAGTCCGTGCACCACCGCGATGGCGCTCAGATCGAAGATGTTACGAGTGGCCGGATCGAAGCCACGTATTCCTCGCTCGCAGAGGATGACGTTCGGGTTGCCCTCGGCCAGGATGTATTCCGCTGACAGGAGCAGCTCCTGAATGGTGGCGGAAAGGCCTCGCTTCAGCAGGATCGGCTTTCCGGAACGGCCGGCCCGCTTCAATAGCGAATAGTTCTGCATGTTCCGGGCGCCGAGCTGGATGATGTCGGCTACCTCGGCTACGTAGTCCATCTCTTCGCCGTCCATGGCCTCGGTGACGATCAGGAGGCCGGTCTCCTCCCGAGCTCGCGTGAGCAACTTCAGGCCGGCGCGGCCAAGCCCCTGGAATGAGTAGGGCGAGCTGCGGGGCTTATAGGCGCCAGCCCGCAGCACCGTTGCTCCGGCGTCCCGCACCGCCCACGCGGCATCGAGGATCTGTCGCTCGCTTTCCACCGAGCAGGGGCCCGCCATGACCACGACGTCATCGCCGCCTACGGAGAGACCACCGGGAAGCCGGACGATGGTTGAGTCCGCCTTCCACTCGCGGGAGACCTGCTTGTATGGCTTGGTGACGTGGATGATTTCCTGCACGCCGGGAAGCGCGGCCAGGCGCGAACCGTCCACCCGGCCGTCGTTGCCCACCAGCCCGACCGTGGTGCGCTGCTTGCCAGGCATGGGCCGCGCCTGGTAGCCCATTTCCTCTATGGTAGCAGCGACGCGCTGGATGTCTTCTTCCGCTGCGCCGTGGCGCATGACGATCAGCATGCTTCGCTCCGCGAAGTTGCTAGGAGCTGGGAGTCAGGAGCTCGGAGCCGTGTCTCGGCATGAATCGGACGCTTTTGCACAGACCATGCCACCGTCACAAGTGACTCCCAGCTCTTGGCTCCCAGCTCCCAGCTCATACGTGCTCTCTCTCACCCAGCCTGACGCCTACAATCGTAGACACTCCCGGCTCCTGCATCGTCACCCCGTAGACGGCATCGGCCGCCTGCATGGTCCGGGGATTGTGAGTAATGACCAGGAACTGGGTGTCCGCCTTGAACTCCTCCAGCAGGCGGGTGAACCGGCCCACGTTGGCGTCATCCAGCGGCGCGTCCACCTCGTCCATGAGGCAGAAGGGGCTGGGCTTCGTGAGATAGATGCTGAAGAGTAGAGAGACGGCAACCAGGGTGCGCTCGCCGGAGGAGAGCAGGTGAATCCGCTGGGTTCGCTTACCCCGGGGCGCGGCGTGGATGTCGATTTCGCTCTCGAGCGGATCGTCCGGGTTCGCCAGCCGCAGCTCGCACTCACCACCCCCGAACAGTGTGGTGAAAACCTTGGAGAAGTTGGCTTGCACCGCGAGGAAGGTCTCGAGGAACATGGTCCGCGCCGTTCCGTCAATTTCGCGGATGGCCTGGAGCAACGACTGCCGGGCGCTGATCAGGTCGTCCCGCTGGGTAGTGAGGAACTCGAGCCGTTTGGACTCCTCGGCGTGCTCTTCCACCGCGAGCGGATTGACCGGTCCGATCGAATCCAGGGCCGCGACAATGCGCGCCGCTTCCGACTCCAGAGTCTCCAAATTCAGGTCGAGCAGTACGGCCGTGGCCATCAGGTGCTCGAACGGCTTATGCCATTCGGCTTCGACTCTCTCCAGAATGGACCGCTTGAGTCCGGTGACCTCGGTGAGCCGCACCTGCAGGGCGTGGTTTTCGTCGCCAGTGGCTTCGAGCTCGGCACGGATGGTGTCGAGCTCCAGTTCCGCAGTTATCAGCGCAGCATCGGCCTTCCCCAGAGAGGCCTCGGCCGCCGAGCTTGCGACCTCCAGCTCCTGGAGGGCCACGCGGCGCTCGGCTCGGGCCTCGAGCCACTCGGCCTGCTGCGCCGCCACCGACGCGGCATCGGCATCCAAGCGGGTGAGCTCCTCGATCAGCCCCCGAACCCTCTCCTCGGCCTCCGCTCGGGTGCGACCAGCCCGCTCGAGCCGTT
>DATBSM010000111.1:0-3168 GCA_036559785.1 Gemmatimonadales bacterium | reverse complement strand
CGCCAACGCGGAAGCCTCCGCCATCGTGCGGGATCTGCGCGCTCCGCGGGTGGTGCTCGCCTTTCTGGTTGGCGGCAGCCTTGGCATCTGTGGGGCGGCGCTTCAGGCCATGATCAGAAACCCGTTAGCGGAGCCGTACCTGCTTGGCCTCTCGAGTGGGGCGGGGCTCGGCGCGGTGATCGCGATCGCCACCCGGGCAGGTGGCGCCTGGGCCGTCCCGGTGGCGGCCTTCGTTGGCGCACTGTGTGCCGTGGCGTTGGTCTACCGGCTCAGCCTGGTTTCGGGCCGGCGTCTCGATCCCCACGTGCTGCTTCTCTCGGGAGTGGTCGTTGGATCGTTCGCCGGGGCCCTGATGAGCGCCGTCATGGTGCTCTCCGATGCTCCAGGTGTCCGCAATGCGTTCCTGTGGCTGCTGGGCGGCTTCGGCACTGCCTCCTGGCGCGCCCTCGCGGTGTTTTCGGTCTATGCCTCCGCCCCAGTCGCACTGATCCTCTTCCACGCCCGCTCGCTCGATCTGATCGCACTGGGAGATGAACCAGCCCACCACCTCGGGGCAGAGGTCGATCGGCTGCGCCGGATGATCTACCTCTCGACCGCGCTGCTGACAGCCGCAAGCGTGGCGACCTGTGGGATCATCGGCTTTGTCGGTTTGGTCGTGCCCCACGCGGTGCGAACCATTTTCCGGCCCCTGCATCGCACCCTGCTCCCGATCGTCTTCCTTGTTGGCGGCTGTTTCCTGGTGCTGGCCGATGTGGTGTCCCGGACCGTCGTGCGCCCGCTCGAGCTGCCGGTGGGGGTGATCACCGCCCTGATCGGCGTGCCGCTTTTCGCGCTTCTGCTCCGGCGGACCCTGAGATGATCCTCGAGGCCCGGGCGGTGACGGTGCGCTATCGGCGCAATGCTCCGGTCGCGCTTGACGGCGTTGACTGCCAGGTGGCGGGCTCGGAGCTGGTTGCCGTGGTAGGTCCCAACGGCAGCGGAAAGACGACCCTGGTCCGGGCGCTGTTGGGATTGCTTCCGCTGGAGCAGGGAAGTGTGCTGGTCGATGGGCGCCCGGTAGGAGCTTGGCCACGCGGGGCCCTCGCCCGCGTGGTAGGCGTCGTGGGTCAACAGGAGGAGGCGGTCTTCCGGCTCAGCGTGGCCGAGATGGTCATGCTGGGCCGCTACGCCAGACTCGGTCCGCTGGAGGCGCCCCGCGCCGAGGACCAGAGCGCGGTCCGGTCCGCGCTCGAGCGCTGCGACATCGTTGGCCTGGCGGAGCGATCGGTTGACTCCCTCTCGGGGGGTGAGTGGAAGCGGGTACGGATCGCGCGCGCGCTTGCCCAGGAACCCCGGGCCCTCGTGCTCGACGAGCCGACCGCGTCGCTCGACGTGCGCCACGAGATGGAGCTGTTCGAGCTCATCCGGCAGCTGGTTGACGGAGGGCTCGCCGGCCTCGTGATCACTCACCACCTCAACCTCGCCGCTCGCTTCGCGGATCGAATCGTCCTGCTCGACCGCGGAGTGGTCGTCGCCGAGGGAGCTCCAGCGCAGGTGATGAACCGGGACACCATCTCCCGGGTCTTCGAGTGGCCGGTAGCAGTAAACACTTTGTCCGATGGGTCACCCCAGGTTGTTCCACTGCGTGTAAAGGAAAGCTCTCCATGAAAGCACCCAGGCTCGCGCCAGCCATCGCGGCGGTTCTGCTGCTCACCAAGTGGAGTTCCGCCAGCGGACAGGAAGTCCAGGACACAACCCGCCTGGCGGAGATTGTGGTGACGCCCACCCGGCTGCCCACGTCTCCGGACGCCGTGGTGTCATCGGTCACGGTCATTACGGGTGACGATCTCCGCGCGCGGGGTGTTCGGTTCGTGCAAGACGCGCTGCGCGAGGTTCCGGGTGCGGTGGTGGTGCAGGGGGGCTCGTTTGGGGCGGTCACCTCGCTGTTCCTGCGAGGCGGCGAGAGCGATTACGTCAAGGTGCTCATGGACGGCGTACCCGTGAATCAGTCCGGCGGAGCGTTCAACTGGGCCAACCTCACCACTGACAACGTGGACCGAATCGAGGTCCTGCGTGGCCCCGGGAGCGTGCTCTACGGCTCGGACGCGGTAACCGGCGTTGTACAGATCTTCACCCGGCGCGGAGAAAGTGGGTTCGCGGTCGAGGGCGGGGGGGAGGCCGGCACCTTCGGCACCGTGAATGGACGGGCCGGCGTCCTCGGCGGGACCTCCCGTATGACCTACTCGGCCGACGCCAGCCGCTTCGCCACCGATGGCACCTACCAGTTCAACAACGATTACGGGAACACCGCGCTCAGTGGATCAGTGCGAGTCCTTCCCGATGCTCGAACTGACGCCTCGGTTACCGCCCGCTACACCGACAGCCGATATCATTTCCCGACTGACTTCGCCGGCGTCCCGTCCGACAGTAACCAGTCCAGCGCCGAGGAAATGCTCACCCTCGCGGCTGATGTCGGACGCCGCCTCGGTTCCGGGACCGACCTTCGTTTCACAGCGGGAGGAAACCGCACCGACGGCGAGTTCGATGATGGTCCAGACAATGCGGGTGATACTCTCGGGTTTGGCTTTGCCTCGCAGCGGGACTCGCGCGCCTTTCGGGGCAACCTCGACGCACGAATCAATGGGACCGTGAGTCCGGAGTTGACGGTCACCGGAGGTGTGCAGGTGGAACGGGAAACGGAGCGGCAGTCAGGGGAGACTACCTCCAACTTCGGCGGGATCGCCACCACGCCGGACACGCCGTTCGACCGGGGGCGTACCACCGTGGGGTATTACGCCCAGGGAGTGCTCGACCTGGCTTCTGGTCTGGCCCTCAACCTCAACGCTCGAGTGGACGACAACAGCGCCTTCGGAACCTTCTTCACCTACCGCGCCGGAGCGGTCTACCGTCTGCCTTCAGGCACGCGAATTCGCGCTTCACTGGGCAGCTCGTTCAAGGCGCCAACTTTCTGCGAGCAGTTCTGCGACGCCCCTTTCGTGGTGGGCGACTCGACCTTGCAGCCCGAACGCTCGACCGGCTGGGAGGCCGGTATCGAACAGGCACTGGGTAATGGCCGGGTGTCGGTCTGGGCCACCTATTTCGATCAGCGCTTCCATGACATGATCGTGTACGACGGCTCGGGTGCCCCGGGCGAACCGACCTACTTCAACGGTGCCGCGGCAAAGTCTC
>DATBSM010000110.1:0-6776 GCA_036559785.1 Gemmatimonadales bacterium | reverse complement strand
GCTGCCCCCAGGTGCCGTAGCGGCCGCCCAAAGCGCCGCTGCCGCCGATGGGGTCCCCACCTGGGTGATGGGCGAGATTCATCGCGGCAGCCGCACCGTGCGTTTCGCCCGTCCGTAACGGAGAATACGATGCGCGCCGCTCCCCTCCTCTCAGGCATGCTCCTGGTTGCACTGGCCTCGCCCGTACTGGCCCAGACCCCCGAGTGCTCCGCCTACGTCTCCAACGCCCAGCGGGTCTGTGCCGCAGCGGTGGACGGCACCCGCGCATTTCACCCGCTCATGGGTGTGCTGGTGAGCGGCGGCAACCCGGTGATCGGCTCAGCCGCCCCGCTGGGTGGTCTCGGGCACGCCTCGCTGACCTTGCGGGCCAATGCAGTCCAGGTTGTGTTTCCGGATCTATCGTACAACGGCGGTGCTTCATCCGTGCCGGCGGGAGACAAGCTCTGGGCCCCGGCTCCTCAGTTCGAAGGCGCCCTGGGAGTCTTCGGGGGAGTCGGCAATGGACTGCTCGCCATTGATCTGCTGGGCTCGGCGCAGCTGTTGCCAGCCGACCAGATCGACAACCTGACGGTCGACGCGAACGCAACCCGGGTCGGCGGGGTGGCGCTCGGACTGGGATATGGTGCGCGGGTGGGACTGCTTCGTGGTAGCGGGCCGCTTCCCGCGGTGTCGGTGAGCATCATGCAGCGAAACATTCCCCAGATCACCTATGGTAACGTGCCTGCTGGAGACCGCTTCAGCTACGGCACCGATCTCTACGCAACCAATCTCCGACTGGTGGCGAGCAAGCAGCTTGTATTCCTCGACCTGGCGGTCGGCATGGGCTGGGACAAGTACCGCGGCGATGCCACCATTCAGTTTCGGGATCCCATTACCAATGCGGCTCAGCCCGCGATCCCGGTCGAGCTCAATAGCTCCCGCGTCCTCGGCTTTCTCAATGCCGGGCTGAGCCTGCGGGTCGTGCGCCTCACCGGTGAGATTGGCTACCAGGGCGGGAAGGATCAGAACTTGTCCAGCGACTTTGATGACTTCGACACCACGAAGGGGAAGTTATTCGCCGGCCTCGGCCTGCGAGTGGGCTTCTAGCGCTGGGTGGACGAGCGGGAGGCAATGGCCCGCGCCCTCGACCTCGCCTGGCGGGGTTGGGGAAAGGTCCAGACGGATCCACTGGTGGGAGCGGTGATCCTCAATGACGGAAAGCCGGTAGGCGAAGGATGGCATTCGGAATACGGTGATCGGCACGCGGAAACAGTGGCGTTGGCCGACGCCGGAGAGCGGGCTCGAGGGGCGACGCTGGTCGTCACCCTCGAGCCCTGCTCTCATCAAGGCAAGCAGCCGCCCTGCACCGACGCGATCATCCGGGCGGGTGTCGTCCGGGTGGTGGCCGCGATGCGCGATCCCAATCCGCTGGCCGCGGGCGGTGCCGAGCGACTCCGTGAGGCAGGTGTGGAGGTGGAGATAGGCTCCCTCGGGGACGCCGCCGCGGTGCAGAATGCCAGCTTTCTCCATGGTCTTCGGGACCAAACCCGTCCGTTCCTCGCCCTCAAGCTGGCAACTACGCTGGACGGCAAGATTGCCGACGGATTCGGCCGGTCCCGGTGGATCTCCGGTGAGCCCGCGCGGGAATACGTGCAGTGGCTTCGGGCGGGCTTCGACGCGCTCGCCGTTGGCGGCCGCACCGCGCGGCTCGACGACCCGGCCCTCACCGTCCGCGGTCCGGTTCAGCCCCGAACGGCGCCACGACGCGTGGTCTTCGATCGGGTGGCTGATCTCGGAACCAACCTCACCCTCGTCCGCACCGCCGGCGAAACCCCGACCGTGGTGGTGGTCTCCCTTGATGCCGATCGAGCCAGGGTCCGGCGTCTGCAAGCTGCCGGGGTGACGGTGGTCCCGGCCGGCACCCTTCCAGAGGCGCTCGGCTTGCTGAGAGGGCAGGGAATCACCTCTCTCCTGGTGGAAGGCGGCGGTCAGCTGGCCGGTGCGCTCCTCGCGGCCGGCTTGATTGACCGCTATTACTGGATTCAGGCTCCCCTCTGGCTGGGCGAAGGTGGGGTGCCGGGCCTGCCGGGGCTACCAGCACGTGGCCTGGACCAGGCGGACCGTTGGCGGGTGGTGGAGCGCAGGCCTCTGGGGGACGATACACTGCTGGTTCTGGATCGAGGCTGATGTTCACTGGAATCGTCACCGGCATCGGCACGGTGCGGAAGGCCGTCACTCGTGCCGGAGGGTTAGAGATCACCATCGAGTCCCCCTATCGCGGCCTGGAGCCGGGTGAGAGCGTGGCGGTGGACGGTGCCTGCCTGACGGTCGAATCCGCTATCTCTGATTCCTTCAGCGTCCACGTGGTGCGCACCACCCTCGATCGTACCCGCTTTGGAGAGTACGCCACGGGCCGGCGAGTCAACCTGGAGCGGGCCCTGAAGGTGGGCGACCGGTTGGGGGGCCATATCGTTCAGGCCCATGTGGATGGGGTAGGACGGGTTGAGGTGGTGAGCCATCGGGAGGATGCCAGACTTCTGAACCTCCGGGTTCCTGAGGATATCGCCCGAGTAACCGTGTCCCTGGGGTCGATCACTGTGGACGGCGTGAGCCTGACCGTCAACGCGAAGCCGGCCCGGGACCTAATCCAGATCTCCCTCATCCCGTTTACTTTACAGCATACGACGCTGGGCGAGCGCGTGGTCGGGGATCGGGTGCATCTCGAGGCCGATACGATCGGGAAGTACGTGGCGGCGCTAATGGAGGAACAGCGGAGACAATGACCACTTTCGGGACCATCGAGCAGGCGATCGACGATCTGCGGAACGGTAAGATCGTGATCGTGGCCGACGACGAGGATCGCGAGAACGAGGGCGATCTCGTTTGTGCCGCGGAGCTTGCTACACCCGAGATGATCAACTTCATGACCCTGCACGGCCGGGGATTGATCTGCCTGGCTCTCACCGGTGAGCGTTGTGACCACCTCGGTCTTCCCCAGATGACCGAGCGCAACACTGAAGAGCTGTCCACGGCCTTTACCATCAGCATCGATGCCCAGCGCCGCTTCGGGGTGACCACAGGCATCTCGGCCACCGACCGGGCCACCACGATCCACGTGGCCATCAATCCGGCCACTCTGCCAACCGATCTCCGCCGCCCGGGACACATCTTTCCACTTCGGGCCCGGCCCGGCGGCGTACTCCAGAGGGTTGGTCAGACCGAAGCCAGCGTCGATCTCGCCCGCCTGGCCGGCCTCAACCCGGCCGGGGTTATCTGCGAGATCCTCAATGCCGATGGCTCGATGGCGCGCCGGCCCCAGTTGCAGGAGATCGCCCGCCAGCACGGGCTGACTTTCGTGACGGTGTCACAGCTGGTGGCGTACCGCCTCAGGACCGAGCAACTGGTTCACAGGGTGGCGGAGGCCCGGATCCCCACCCGGTTCGGCGACTTCACGATCATCGGCTACCGCAACGACGTGGATTCGGCGGAGCATGTGGCGCTGGTCCACGGCGACATCAGCGGCCAGGCCAACATCCTGGTTCGCATGCATTCCAAGTGTCTGACCGGCGACGTGTTCGGCTCCCAGCGCTGCGACTGCGGCTTTCAGCTCGAGCGAGCCATGGAGCTCATCGCGCGGGAGGGGAAGGGGGCCGTGGTGTACCTCGATCAGGAGGGGCGGGGTATCGGGCTGCTCAACAAGCTGCGCGCCTACGCGCTGCAGGACACCGGAGCCGACACCGTCCAGGCCAATGAGCGGCTTGGGTTCGCGCCCGACCTTCGAAACTACGGTATCGGGGCTCAAATCCTCAGAGACCTCGGGCTCTCCTCCATTCGCATTATGACTAACAACCCTCGGAAGCTGGTCGGCCTGGACGGATATGGCCTGGAGATCGTAGAGCGTGTCCCACTTCTCGCCGACCCCGACCACGAGAACCGCACCTACCTTCAGGTCAAGCGCGACAAGCTCGGCCACCTCTTCACCCACTGATCCTGTGCCCGACTTCTCCGGCCGCCTCCGCGCCTCCGGGCGAGTGGCGATCCTGGTGAGCCGCTACAACGAATTGATCACCACCAAGCTTCTCGAGGGGGCCCTCGCCTGCTGTCAGGAAGCAGGGCTTCCGCGCGAGCAGGTGGACGTCGTGTGGCTGCCCGGGGCGTTCGAGCTCCCAGTGGCCGCGGCGGCCGCCGCGGAGACCGGCCGGTATTCCTGCCTGGTCGCCCTCGGCGCGGTCATCCGGGGAGAAACGCCGCACTTCGACTATGTGGCGGGTGAGGCAACCCGGGGCCTGAGCGCGGTGGCCGTGCGGCACGCGCTCCCAGTCGGGTTTGGGGTGCTGACGGTGGACACGCTGCAACAGGCGGCGGACCGGGCGGGGGGAAGCGCGGGGAACAAGGGTCACGAGGCGGCGTCGGCGGCACTCCGGGCGGCAGACGCGTTAGCCCAATTGCGGGGACATCATGCTCAGGGTTGAGACCAAGGGCCGGGCGCGCGCGCTTCAGATCCTGTACGCCTGGGAGCTGCAGGGCGGGAGTCGGTCGATTCCGGTGGTGGCGAGCGGGGTCGCGCGCCTGACCGGGCCGGAGCCTGCGATTTTGGACCGGGCAGAAGAGCTGGCCGCGGGCGTGGTCAGTGAGATCGAGAGCCTGGACGCCGAGGTCGCCCAGGCCGCGGAGAACTGGCGAATGAGCCGGATCGCGGTCGTAGAGCGAAATATTCTTCGGCTTGGGATCTATGAGCTTCACCGGGGCCAGGTATCTCCGAAAGTGGCGATTAACGAAGCGGTGCGGCTGGCCCACTGGTTCGGCGGGGTCCGCGCGCCCGGCTTCGTAAACGGCATTCTGGATGGGGTCGCTCACTCGCTCGGACGGCTGTAGAGCCTTCCTGCCATCATACTATCCGCATCGTGAACATCCTCCTGGTCAACTGGCAGGATCGCGCGAATCCGCACGCGGGCGGTGCGGAGATTCACCTTTTCGAGATCTTCAGCCGGTTGGCAGCGTCCGGCCACCGGGTGCGACTGGTCTGTTCGGGGTGGACCGGGGCGCCCCCGGCGGCCCGGATCGATGGCATCGACATCGAGCGAGTCGGGGGACGGGACAGCTTCGCGTTGCTGGGCCGGAGAGCGGTGCACCGCGCTCTGGCAGCGGAGCGGCCCGATATTCTGGTGGAAGACATCAACAAGCTGCCACTGTTTCTCGCGCTCGGCCGGCGGCTCCCGTTCTGCGCCATCGTTCCCCACCTCTTTGGCTCCACCGCCTTCACCGAGGCCCCGTGGCCAATCGCCGCGACGGTGTGGGCGGCAGAGCGTCCCTTACCCTGGGCCTATCGCCGCGCGGGATTTCATGCGATCAGTGAGAGCACGAGGGACGATCTGGTGGCGCGGGGCGTCCCGCCCGCCCGGATCCGCGTCATTCATCCCGGGGTCGATAGCAAGTATTACCGGCCCGGCCCACCGGGGCGTCGCTCGGCCGCGCCCAGCTTCTTGTATGTTGGACGGTTGAAGCGTTATAAAGGAATAGATTTCGCCATCCGAGCTCTGGCGATTGCCCGGCGCCGGCGCTCCGACCTGCGGCTGGAGATAGCGGGCACCGGCGACCATCGAGCCGAGCTGGAGCGGTTGGCCGCTAGTCTGGAGCTCGACCGCTCGGTTGTTTTCCATGGGTTCGTGAGTGAGGAACGGAAGATCGACCTCATGCGCAATGCGTGGGCCAACGTGTTCCCCTCTCCCAAGGAAGGGTGGGGGATCACGATCGTCGAAGCGGCGGCATGCGGAACGCCCTCGCTCGCCTCCGACAGCCCGGGGCTTCGCGACTCAGTGTGCCACGGCGAGACCGGGTTTCTGGTCCCTCACGGAGACATCGACGCCCTGGCCGCCCGCATGCTGGAGGTGGCCGACTCGCCGCCGCTGGTGGCGCGCCTGGGAGATCGTGCGCGGCGTTTTGCCGAAGGGCTGACCTGGGAGCGCACGGCGCGAGAGACTGAGGATCACTTGACCGACATCATCGGGGGCTCGACTGATGGCTGAACTCGGAGGAGCGTTCATGCAGACCACTATCACCACCCGTCATTGCGATGTGTCCGAGGCCCTCAGGGAACGCGCCATCAGCGTGACGGAGCGGCTGGGGAACCTGGCCTCCCATCCGATCGAGATGACAGTCGTGTTCGATGCCGACGGCATCCAGCAGACCGTCGAGCTGCGACTGCACGTGGCCCGTGGCGAAATTCTGATAGCCAAGGGCGAGGGCCCAGACCACCGCACCGCCCTCGATCGGGCCGAAGACAAGCTGCGGCGGCAGGTGGAACGTGTGTCCGACCGCCGCCGGGCCCGGCCCACCCAGCCCAACAATCCACTTTGATGCTGCGGCTCGGCGACTTTCTCAGCCGGCGTGGCGATCCGCTGCAGCTCGAAGCCCTGACCGGTGATCTGGGGCTCGACCGGCAGATCCCCGACGCCGAGGTGGCCAGCCCGGGGCTGGCTCTGGCCGGGTACATCGGACGCTTCGCCGCCAACCGGCTGCACGTGCTGGGCGAAACCGAGATCACCTATCTCAACTCACTGCCGGCGGAACAGAGGCAGAAGGCGCTGGCCACGTTCTTCGGCTTTGACTTGCCCTGCGTCTTCGTCACCAAAGGCCAGGAGGTGCCGCCCGAGATGCTCGAGTTCGCCCGGGCGAAGGGAGTCCCGGTGTTCCGCAGCCGGCTCAAGACCGCTGAGTTCTACCGCCGGATCAAGCCGATTGTCGAGGAGGCGTTCGCTCCCCGCACCACCCTGCACGGCTCCCTGGCCGACGTGTAC
>DATBSM010000109.1:0-4056 GCA_036559785.1 Gemmatimonadales bacterium | reverse complement strand
CGACTACGCGGGACAACAGCGCTGCTCTCATCGTGACCTCCTCCGTACGTGCTCTCCCGCAGAAACATCACCTCCCAATGAACGCCGGCCCGCCGCGGGACCCGCGAGCTTCATTTTCAGACTACTGGATCGTCCAAGGGGTGCCGCACCCTAGCGGACGTGCCCCTGGCGGCGCTATAACCAAAAGTGCGGTCTCCGCTCGCCATACTCAGGCAGTTTCAGCATGCATCGTGTCGAGGCTCTACTGGTCGCAGGACTCCCCCGCCTCTCGGCAGAGGGACGCAAGGCGCTCGCGTCGCTCACCTGGGATGTTCCCCCGCCTGCCGGCCGGCTTGCCCAATCGGTGGGACTCAAGAATCGATTCGCGCTGATGCGCCTGCTGCGCGAGGAGGGTCTGCCCTCCTATCGAGAGCTTGCCGGCTGGATTCAGGTGCTGATCTGGCAGCTGGAGTGGGAGGATCACAATACTGCACTGGCCCGTCAGGCCTTCGAGGCGGGGAGATATCCGGGATCCTTCTACAGAACTGTGCGAAGGGTGACCGGCGTGAGCTGGGAAGAGGTTCGGGCGAGAGGTTCCAATTGGGTGCTCCTCGAGTTCCTGGCCCGCTGCGATTCGCATACCGGGAGGAATGCGGTTGACAGAGCCGGCTGAACCACGCGACCTCCTCCACCGAGATGTGAAGTAGCCTTGCCCCTGCCCCACCGCCCCGCTGCCCCGCTATCTTCTACCCGTGATCCTTAGAACCATATCCTCCGGAGCCGTCGTGGCGCTCCTGGTGGTGGGGTGCGGGAGCAGCTCAGAGCTCGCGTCCGGTAACCTGCCCCCATCTTCCCGCAGCGTTCCCAACGTCACAGCCCTCAGAGTCCCGCGTGATGGCGGGCTTGCCCGGCTCTACCGTATCCCCTCGCTCGACTCTGCCGCCTGGAAGGCCGCCGATCCCCTTCCACCGATAGCCAATCCGGTCGGCGCAGACGCCGAGCAGGGAGTGGTGTTCGTTCTCGATCGAAAGAACAATGTCGTCGCGCTCGATCTCGACACCCGCCGGGTCCGCACCTACCTGGAAAACGTCCGGTACGCCACACTGGGCCCGGACGGCGCGTTGTATGCGGTCGACACCGGCAGCACCGTCACTCAGCTCGTCCGCCGCACCCCGGTTCGCTTCCGCTCCAAGCTCCAGGGAACGCCCACCGAGTTGCACGGAACCATGGACGGGGCCTTGCTGGCCCGGCTCGGTGGGAGCCATCCCGCGCTGGAGTTTCTCGGCTCCGACCAGGCCCCGACGTCCACCCCGCTACCCGAGGGACAGGTTGCGGCCACGTTCCTGGGAGACCTGATCGCGGTCGCAGCCGACACGGCGGTGGTGTTGTATACCCCACAGAACAAGACCAAGCCGCGCTCCATCAAAACGGACGGTGATGCCCGTGCGGTCCTCTTCTCCCCGTCAGGTCATCGCATCTACATCGCGCGGGCGGCCGCACCGTTCCTCATCCTCGACCGGTTCGAGACCACCCAGCTCCGGGAGATCGAGCTGCCCGGCCCGGCCCGGGCGCTCCGGGGCGACATGTACGGCAACTGGGTTCTGGTGCAGCCGCAGGACGGCGACTCGGTCTGGGTGATCGACGTGGGGACCGGGAAGTACCTCGGATCCACGGCGGCACGCTGGACCGACGACCTGCCCACCGTCGCGCCACCGCATACGCTGCTCGTGCGGCGCGGACCCGATCTGGTGGCGCTCGATCTCTCCACCAATGGCTTTGCCGAAGTGGGGCGGGTGAAGGGCGGCGCCATCGATTTCTGGCTGCCGCTTGCGTGGCATCCGGTCCAGGAAAAGGAGCTCGCCATCGAGACGGATTCCGCGTCGCTCGCGGCGGCGGACACCGGGCCCGCCCGTCCCACTGTCTATCTCCAGGTGAGTAGCTCCCAGAATCCGACCTGGGCCAGCGAGCTGTCCGACAAGCTGAGGGCTGCGGGGCTGCCGGCGTCGGTGCTGACACCCAAGCGCTCCGGCGAGCTCTTTCGTGTGGTGCTCGGCCCCTATGCGACCAGAGAACAGGCTGAGGAAACCAGCCGGAAGCTGGGCATGCCTTCCTTTATTGTCACCGCCCAGGATCAATCGACTCAATAGGTCCCACTCGTCACCGGGAACGCCGGCATGAAGCTCACCAAGCTCGAACTCTCCGGGTTCAAATCGTTCGCCGATACTGTGACGCTCACCTTCGAAGAAGGTGTCACCGCCATCGTCGGTCCGAACGGGTGCGGCAAATCCAATGTCTCGGACTCGGTGCGCTGGGTGCTGGGTGAGCAATCGGCCCGGCTCCTCCGGGGTGGCAAGATGGAGGACGTGATCTTCCAGGGCTCTGCCGCCCGCCGGCCGGTGAACGTTACCGAGGTCTCCCTGTTCCTCGACAACAGCGACGGTGAGCTGCCGATCGCGTACCGCGAGGTCGTCGTCACCCGCCGCCTCTCGCGCTCGGGCCAAAGCGATTACTTGCTCAACGGTTCTCCTGTCCGCCTCCGCGACATTCAGGATCTGCTGCGCGGGACCGGACTAGGGAGCGATGCCGGCGTGGTCATCGAGGCAAAGATGATCGACCTGCTCCTCTCGGATCGCGCCGAAGAACGGCGGTCGCTCTTCGAGGAGGCCGCGGGGATTGGTCTCTATCGCGACCGGAAGCACAGCACCGAGCGCCGCCTGGAAGAGACCGCCATCGACCTCCAGCGGGTAGAGGACCTGATCTCGGAGGTGCAGTCCCAGATCCGGAGCCTGGCCCGCCAGCGGGGCAAGGCCGAACGACACGCGAAGCTCTCCGACGAAAAGTTTACCGTCCAGCTCACCCTGGCTCGGCGGCTGCTCGATCGGCTGGCGGGGGAGGCGGCGGGGATGGAAGCGCGGTTCGCCGAGCTGGCGGATCTATTGCCTTCCGCACGCCAGCGCCTGGTGGAGGGAGAAGCCGGCCGGGAACAGCTGGCCCGCGCCCGAGCGGCTGCAGAGGCCCAACGGACCGAAATCACCCGCCGTCTCGCCACGCTTCAGGTGGAGATCGGCAGAATCGATGGAGACCTGGCACTGGCGGCCGAGCGGCTCGCGAATGCGTCGTCGCGGCGGCTCCGTGCAGCCGAAGAGCGGGCGCATATGGAGCAGCGAGCGTCGCAAGCAGCGATCGAGCAAGCTGCCGCGGAGGAAGATCGAAACACCGCCGCAGCCGAACACGCGCGTATTCAGGGCGAGCTGACCGGCCGTGCCGCCGAGGAAGAGGCCGTGCGAAACCGCCTGGGTGAGCAACGAGCCGGCGTCCGCCGGCTGGAGCAGGAGCTCCAGACTCAGGCTCAGTCGCTCAAGTCGCTCGAAGGTGAGCGCACCGCACTCGAGGGTGAGCTGGCGTCGTTACGCGAGCGGGCGGCCCAGGCAGCGGCACAGCTGGCGACCGTCCGCTCGGAGCTGGCGACCTCCGAGCGGCGCCGGGACAGTGCCATCGAACGCGCTGGATTTCTCAGCCAGGAGGCTAAGCGCGCCACCGCCGCAACCGAGCATGCCCGCCACCTGCTGGCGGAGACACGGGAGCGGGAAGCGATGGGCCGGGCCGACCGGCGCCAGGCAGAAGAGACGCTGGCCCAGCTGGCGGCACGGCGGCAGGCCCTCGAGGATCTGGAACGCGATCGAGTCGGTCTGGCTCCTGGCGCGGCCGCGCTCCTGGCCGCTCGCGACCGATTCTCTGGCGGCGTCCTTGGTCCACTCAGCGATTTTGTCAGTACCGGCCACCAGGACGCGGAGCTGGCCGAGCGGCTGCTCGGTGACTGGATGCACGCAGTGCTGGTGCGCAGTGATGCGACGGTTCGTGAAGTGCAGTCGTGGCATGCCGAGCACCAGCCCGGCGCGCTCGTGTTGCTCCCGCTGGACCCTGGCCCCCTGACGATCACGGGTGGGCAGCCGCTCGACAACCGGCTCCAGGTGGACGATCCCGCAGCCGGCTGGGTGCGCGCCGCCTTGGCTGGATCGGAAATTCTGGATGACGGAGGTCGGGTTCTTCGCCGGGCCAGTGGCGCCATCTTCCTGT
>DATBSM010000108.1:0-7786 GCA_036559785.1 Gemmatimonadales bacterium | reverse complement strand
GAAGATGCAAGGGCGGCGGGCCCGCTGACTCAAGCCATGGATGACCAGGACCGGGTGGTGCGAAGGCTCGCGGCCCAGTCGCTGGGCGAGCTGGATAACCTCAAGCGCGCCCCAGCCCGCCTCGTTGCCGCGCTGGGTGATCCCGACCCGGAGCTCCGGATCATCGCGGCAATGTCGCTGGGCGAAATCTCAGATTCCACCGCGGTGCCGGCGCTGTCGAAGACATATACCGGTGCCGATCCGCGGCTCCGCTATGCCATCGTCAAGGCGCTAGCGGAGACCGAAGATCGACGCGGCGACGTTGTGCTGGCTGTGGCGGCCAAAGACAAGGACCAGATCATCCGCCACGCCGCAGCGGAGGCGTTGAAGGACCGCCACGAGGACGAGGACGACGACGACGAGGACTGATTTTCAGTTGGCCGAAGGCCAAGTCCCGCCCAGTGCCTTGTATAAGGCGGCGTAGGCCGTAGCCGCATTCGTCCGGCTTTGCGCGAGCTGATCCTGGGCCTCGAGCTGAGTGCGCTCCGCGTCCAGCACCTGAAGGAAATCGGCCACGCCGCCGGAGAATCGAAGCCGGGCCAGCTCCGCCGCTCGCTCGCTCGCCTCGGCTGCGTCCCGGATACGCTCCATCCGGGAATGAGCGGTGCGATAACGAACCAGCGTGTTTTCCACCTCCTGAAGCGCGAGCAGTACCGTCTGCGAGTACTGAGCCTGCGCTTCCGCCTCGCGAGCGCGGGTGACGTCAACCCGTGCCTTGACCCTCCCCAGATTGAGCGCCGGCCAGGAGATGAACGGGCCGACCGCGTAGCGGAATGTTCCTCCATCCCCCAGCGCGTCGAAGGACAATGCGGTGTAGCCGGCGCTCCCGCCCAGATTGATCCGAGGCAGGTAATCCGCCTTGGCCGCTCCAACCAGAGCCCGCTCGACCGCCAGCTGCCGTTCCGCCGCTACGACGTCCGGTCTCCGCCGGATGATCGAATCGGGACTCTCGACTGATATGGCTGCCGGGAGCACCGGCAGCGCAACCGAGGCATCCAGCTCCCCTGCGAGCGCCGCAGGCGGCCGGCCGACCAGCACCCCGATCTGATACTGGGCCTGGCGCACCTGCGCTTCCAGCGAGGGGATCGACGCGAGGGTAAAGCTGAGCTGCGCCTGCGCCCGTTCGGTATCGAACGCGGTGCCCCGCCCTGCCTCGAGGCGCTGCCGGGTTACCTCCAGGGTGCGTTGCTGATTGGCGGCGTTCTTCGTAGCCACCGAGAGCTGCTCCTGGGCGCCCCGCAGCTCGAAGTAGGCCCGAGCGACTTCCGCCGACAGCGAAACCCGGACGTTGCGCAGATCCTCCTGATTCACCGCCACGAACGCACTCTGCGCCTGCACGGTCCGCCGCACCCGGCCAAAGAGGTCCAGTTCCCATGATGCGTCGAACCCCGCGTCCCAGATGTTCTGATCCGGAAACGCGGGCCCCGCGATGGGGAAGGCTGCGCTGGAGATCTGCTGCCGGGTGTAGCCGCCTCCGACCGTCACCGTCGGGGCCAGATCGAAGGACGCTTCGCTCCGAGCTGCCCGGGCGCCACGGACCCGGGCCTCGGCCGCGCGAACATCGAGGTTGGCGCGGGCCGCTTCATTCAGGAGCCGGGCCAGCGTGGTGTCGTGCACATCCTCCGGCGACACCGTGTCGGGAAGCGCGCTCAGAGTAGCCGGCGTCTCGACGATGGTATCCCGGGTCTCGCGGAAGGCGGCCGGAATGGGAACCTCGGGTGCGCGATAGCCCGGGGCCCCGCAACCTGCCAATGCAAGCGAAATAATGATCCCTGCCCTAGACATGATTCGAGTCCTCGTCATGAGCCGGCGCGACGACAAACTGGCGCGCCCCACTGCTTTTGCGCTCGACCAGCCCTTGAATGACCACGTAGAACACCGGCGTCAGCACCAGTCCGAAGAAGGTGACGCCGAGCATTCCAGAGAACACCGCCACGCCCATGGCGTGCCGCATCTCGGCGCCGGCACCACTGGAGAACACCAGCGGCAACACGCCCATGATGAAGGCCAGGGAAGTCATCAGGATGGGCCGCAGCCGGAGCCGGCAGGCCTCCAGTGCCGCTTCCACCCTTGATTTGCCCTGGAGATGAAGCTCACGGGCAAACTCAACGATCAGGATCGCGTTCTTGCAGGCCAGGCCCATCAGCACCAGGAAGCCGATCTGGGTGAAGATGTTGTTGTCGCCCTGGGTCAGCCACACGCCGCCGATGGCGCACAGGAGCGACATCGGTACGATGAGGATGACCGCGAGAGGCAGCGACCAGCTCTCATACTGCGCCGCGAGTACCAGGAAGACGAGCAAGACGCACAGCGGGAAGATGAACACGGCCGTGTTGCCGGACAGCTTCTGCTGATAGGTCAGGTCAGTCCACTCGTAGCCGATACCGTTCGGCAGCACATCGCGCATGATGCCTTCGATCTTTTGCTCCGCCTGACCGGAGCTGAAGCCCGGGGCCGGACCACCGTTGATGTCGGCCGATGGATACCCGTTATACCGGACCGCCTGATCGGGGCCGTGCGACTGCTTCACCGTGACCACCGACCCGAGCGGTATCATCGCGCCCTGCCCGTTCCGCACCTTGAGCTGGGCGATGTTGTCGGCCGTGGCCCGAAACTCCGCGTCCGCCTGCACCTTCACCTGGTAGGTGCGGCCGAACTTGTTGAAGTCGTTCACGTACACCGACCCGAGATAGGCCTGCATGGTCTGGAACAGGTCGGTCAGGACAATGCCTTGTTCCTTCACCTTGTCCCGGTCCACCTCCACGTCGAGCTGGGGCACGTTGACGCGATAGCCGCTGAAGACCCCCGCCAGCTCGGGCGACTGATATGCCCGGCCGAGGAGCGCCTGGGTGGCGTCGTTGAGCGCCGTCTCGCCCAGGCCGGCGCGGTCCTCCAGCTGGAGCTTGAATCCGCCGACCTGGCCGAGGCCGTTCACCGATGGCGGCGGAAAGACGGCTACGAAGGCCTCCTGAATGCCGCCGAACTTGGCGTTGAGCGCGCCCGCGATGTTCAGGCCGTACTCCTCCTTCCCGTGCCGCTCGTCGAACGGTTTGAGGGTGAAGAAGACGATGCCCGCGTTCGGCGCATTCACGAAGCCGTTGATCGAGAGGCCAGGGAATTGTACGGCGTTCTCGACCCCCGGCTGCTGGCTGCCGATCTCCGCCATCTGACGGATCACCTTCTCAGTACGATCCAGCGTCGCGGCGTCGGGGAGCTGGGCAAAGGCCACGAGGTACTGCTTGTCCTGTGTCGGCACGAAGCCGCTTGGCACCTTGTTGAAGCCGACCACGGTGAGCGCAAGGAGACCGGCGTACACCGCCAGTGCGATGCCGCTCTTCCGGATCACCCGGCTCACCGCCGAGCCGTAACTGGCCGAGCCGCGGGCAAACACGCGATTGAAGGGCCGGAAGATCCAGCCTAGCCCGCGGTCCAGCCAGCGCGTGAGGCGGTCCGGCGGCGCGCCGTGGGGCTTGAGCAGGATCGCACTCAGCGCCGGCGACAGGGTGAGCGAGTTGATCGCCGAGATGACAGTCGAGAAGGCGATCGTCAGGGCGAACTGCCGGTAGAACTCGCCGGTCAGGCCGCTCAGGAACGCCACCGGCACGAACACGGCGCACAGCACCAGGCTGATGGCCACGATCGGCCGGCTCACCTCGTCCATCGCCTTGTGGGCGGCATCCCGCGGCGAGAGGCCGGCCTCGATGTTGCGCTCCACGTTCTCTACCACCACGATGGCGTCGTCCACCACGATGCCGATGGCGAGCACCAGCCCGAACAGCGAGAGCGTATTGATCGAGAACCCGAAGGCCAGCAGAATGGCGAAGGTGCCCACGATCGACACCGGCACCGCCACGAGCGGAATGACCGAGGCGCGCCAGGTCTGGAGGAACAGCACCACCACCAGCACCACGAGCAGGATCGCCTCGAACAGCGTTATGACCACCTCCCGGATGCCGTCCCGCACGTTGATCGTCGGGTCGTAGACGATCCGGTACTCGACCCCCTCCGGGAAGTTCTTCTTCAGCTCATCCATGGTGGCGCGAACAGTGCTCGAGAGCTGTAGCGCATTCGACCCCGGCGCCTGGAAGATGCCGATGCCGACAGCCTCCTTCCCGTCCAGCAGGGAGCGGAGCGCGTAGTCGCCCGCGCCCAGCTCGAGCCGCGCGACGTCGCGGAGGCGGGTAATCTCGCCGCCCGCGCCGGTCTTGAGGATGATGTTGCCGAACTCTTCCTCATTGGTCAGGCGGCCGCGCGCATTGATGGTGAGCTGGTAGTCCACCGGCACCGGCATCGGTGGCGCGCCGACCACGCCGGCCGCCACCTGGACGTTCTGCTCTCGTATTGCGTTGACCACGTCGGTCGCGGCCAGACCACGGGCCGCAACTTTGCCCGGGTCGAGCCACACCCGCATGGAATAGTCGCCACCGCCGAAGACCTGCACCTGGCCGATGCCCGGGATCCGGGCCACGACGTCCTTCACCTGGAGCAGGGCGTAGTTCCGGAGGTAGGTGATGTCGTACCGGTTGTCCGGCGAAAGGAGGTGCACCACCATGATAAAGTTGGGCGAGCTCTTGACCGTCGTGACGCCGAGCTGGCGCACCTCCTCGGGCAGACGTGGCAGGGCCTGGGCCACCCGGTTCTGTACCTGCACCTGCGCCAGGTCGACGTCGGAGCCGACCCGGAAGGTCACGGTGAGGGTGAGGACGCCGTCCGATGTCGACTGCGACGACATGTAGAGCATGTTCTCAACCCCATTGATTTGCTCCTCCAGTGGGGTGGCGACGGCTTCGGAGAGCACCCGCGGGTTTGCGCCGGGATAGACGGCCTGGACCACGACCGAGGGGGGAACTACTTCCGGATACTCGCTGATGGGCAGGGAGAACATCCCGATGCCACCGGCGAGAAAGATCACGATCGAGAGCACGGCCGCGAAAATCGGCCGGTCGATGAAAAAGCGGGAAAATTGCATGGGCTAGCGCTCCCCGGCCGGCGAAACGGAGTCAGGGACCATGGCCTCCAGCGTTGGAGTCACCTTCATGCCGGGCCGGACCCGCATCAATCCATTCACCACAATGCGCTCTCCCGGCTTGAGGCCGGAGGTGACGATGCGAAGGCCGTCGGTCAGCCGCCCGGGCACGACCGGCCGATAGGCCAGCGTATCACCCGCTCCAACCACCAGCACGAACTTGCGATCCTGGTCGGTGCCGATGGCCGCGTCACGGACCAGCGTCACGCTCTTCTTCTCGGTGCCCACCAGCTTGACCCGGGCGAAGAGGCCCGGGGTCAGGGCACGGGCGCGATTGGAGAAGACCGCGCGGGTGCGGATCGTCCCGGTAGCGGGATCGACCTGGTTGTCCACGAAGTCGAGACGCCCCTCATGCGGAAAGCCGGACTCATTGGCGAGCCCGAGATGGACGGGCAGCCGCGCTGTCCGCCAGTTGATCCCGCCTGAGGTCCGCGCGCGACCGGCATACCGGAGATAGGTCTGCTCGTCGCTGTCGAAGTAGAGGTACATGGAATCAACCGAGACGACGGTGGTAAGCACGGCGCCGGCCGGTGGCCCCGCCTCGACCAGGTTGCCCTCGGTGACCAGTGCATTACTTACCCGCCCGGCAATCGGAGACCGGACCCGAGTCCACTCCAGGTTGAGCCGGGCGGTCCGCACCGCCGCCTCTGCGGCGCGCACCGTCGCTCCCCCCTGCGCCTCCGCGCTGGTCCGGCTGTCGAACTCCTCCCGCGAGATCGCCTGCATCTCTACCAGCTTGCCGGCCCGCTGCACCTCGCTCTGTGCCAGCGATGCGGCCGAGCGAGCCCGCTCCAGCTCGGCCTCTGTCCGGGCCAGTTCGGCCTGGTAGGGACGAGGATCGATCTCGAACAGGACTTCGCCCTTGGTCACCACTTTCCCTTCAGCGAAGGTGACCCGCTTGAGGTAGCCGGAGACCCGGGGCCGGATCTCCACCTGATCCACCGCCTCGAGCCGGCCGGTGAACTCGTCCCACTCAGTGACCTCACGCTCGGGCACCTCGGCTACGGTGACTGCCTGGGGTGGGGGCGCGGCGGGCGTCTCCTTCCCGCCGCCCACGTTCAGGGCTCCGAGAGAGACGGCCAGGAAGAGAGCGGCCAGGGAAAAACCGCCGGTTATTGCGAGTCGCCGGGTTTGCATGTTGCCTCCAAAGAAATCCACTGTTGTTCGCCTACATTTACTCGTCGTTTGGGAGAAGCCGACATCGACACCGTTTCCTCCCGTTACGCATTTGGTACGATGGTTCGATAACCGTTGAACTCTCGATCAGTCCAAAAAAAATGTCCGCGCCCCGGTCAGCAGGTGGGGCGACAGGACAGCTCTACTTTCCGCTGGTCCGCCGCAGCAGTTCAGCGCTGTAGGCCTGGAGTACATCCCGGCGCACCTCGCACTGGAGGAACTGCCCGTCGCGGCGGGCCTCGACCAGGCCGGCACGAACCAACTCTTTGATATGGAAGGAGATGGTTGCTTTGGAGACAGGAAACTCCTTCCGCAGCGTCTGACAGGCACACTCTTCCTCACCGGCAATGACCTCCAACAGCGCCATGCGCCGAGGATCGGCTAGCGCCTTGGCGATGAGATCGAACTGCTTGCCGGTCAGCTTCGACCGTGGTGCGGGGGTGGTTTTCACAGTTCAATGGTTATCGAACTGTCTGACTTTGTCAAGAGCCCCTTTCTCGCCCCAGTCGACTTCTTGCTGCCTTCCCCCCAAGGGCATGGCTTGACTCCGGCCGGCATGTGTATTACCTATTGGTTATACAACGCGGAGGTTATGAATGGTTGCTCTGGCTGATGACGAGGTTCTGAACGCGACGTTCGCGGCGCTCGCCGACCCCACCCGGCGGGCCATCCTGGCGCGGCTCGCCTCGGGCGAGGCGTCGGTGAGCGAGCTGGCCGAGCCCTTCACCATGAGCCAGCCGGCGATCTCGAAACACCTGAAGGTCCTGGAGCGGGCCGGCCTGGTCTCTCGCGGGCAAGACGCCCAGCGACGGCCACGACGTCTGGAGGGCAAGCCGCTGGCCGAGGCCACCGAATGGCTGGAGCGTTACCGCCAGTTCTGGGAGGGCAATTACCAGCGGCTCGACGCCCTGCTCGAAGAGATGAAGGCCAAGCAGACCAAACGTAGGTCCACCAAGCGATAGGAGATCGGATAATGAAGAACGTCGGCAAGTTACAGGTCAGCACGCCCTCGGACCGCGAGATCGCCATGACCCGCGTCTTCGATGCTCCCAGCAGCATGGTCTTTGACGCCTGGACCAAGCCCGAGCTGCTCACCCGTTGGCTGGGCGTCCGCGGCGGCTGGACGTTTGCCATCTGCCAGGTCGACCTGAGAGTGGGCGGCTCGTATCGCTTCGTGTGGCGTGGGCCGAGCGGAGCCGAAATGGGTATGGGCGGGGTCTACCGCGAGGTCGCGCGCCCCGACCGGCTGGTCGCCACTGAAAAGTTCGACGAATCCTGGTACGAAGGCGAGGCGCTGGACACGACGACCTTTGTCGAGCACGACGGCAAGACCACGGCCACGACCACGGTGCGCTACGCGTCGCGGGAGGTGCGTGATGGTGTGCTCAAGTCGCCCATGGAGCGCGGCGTGGCCGAGAGCTATGACAAGCTGGATGCGGTGCTGGCCTCGACGCCGGCGCGGAGCGGCAAGTGAGCAATTCGAGCTTCTGTACCAGAGAAGCCAGCCCAAACGATAAACCCTAGAGGAGAGCTGTATGCACAAGA
>DATBSM010000107.1:0-17012 GCA_036559785.1 Gemmatimonadales bacterium | reverse complement strand
CGGCGCCGCCGGTACCGAGTCGGCGGTTGTGACGTTGCCGGGTGACAGCTCTGCCGCGGCGCCCAAAAGGGACCACCGCTCGGTGGCAGAGAAGGTCGTAACCCAGAGTGCCGGGGTGAAACAGGGCGACCTCGTCCTCATCTTCGGCAGCGACGAGGATATCCCGCTGGTGGAAGACATCGCGGTCGAGGTTCGCAAGCAGGGCGCAAGCCCCCTGGTTTCAGTGGGGAGTAATCGGCTGTCGCGGCGGATGTTCGACGAGGTCCCGGCGAAGTTCGACAGCCAGGCACCCGCGATGATGATGCAACTCGCAGGAATCGTGGACGTCATTATCAACACCGAGGCCGGGGAGGGACGCACATTCCAGGGTGTAGACCCGAAGCGGCTCGCCGCCCAGGGCAAGGCGTTTGCGCCGGTCGCCAGTCTGATGCAGAAGCGCGGGGTTCGTACCGTTGCGCTTGGCAACGGCCTTTATCCCAGCGCGGAGCGCGCGGAGCAATTCGGTATATCACGCGAAGACCTGGCTGACATGATGTACGGAGGAATAGGCGCAGACTACCAGGCTCTGCAATCCTCCGGAGAGCAGGTGCGCAAGTTGCTCGCCGCCGGCAACGAAGTGCGCATCACCAACCCGAACGGAACCGACTTCAAGGTTGGGGTCGCGGGCCGCCCGATCACGGTGAACGATGGCATCATCTCGGCCGAGGACCGGAAGAAAGGCGGGGCGGCGACCTCGGTCTGGCTGCCGGCGGGCGAGGTGTACCTCACACCGGTACCGGGTACCGGCGATGGCACGGTGGTAGCCGATCAATTCTTCTTTCAGGGCAAGCCGATCGCGGGGCTGCGGCTCGTGTTCAAAGGCGGGAGGGTGACGTCGATGACCGCCAAGGAAGGGCTCGAGCCCTTGCAGGCAGCCTACGACGCAGCCGGTCCGGGTAAGGACCTGCTGGGCGTGATCGACATTGGGATCAACCCCGGAATCAAGTCGCCGGATCGCAGCCCAATGCACGTATGGGGCAAGGCTGGGACCGTTACTGTGTTCGTCGGTGGCAACACGTGGGCCGGAGGCAATAACCAGGTGAGCTTTGGCCTTCCGGCCTATTCACCGGGCAGCACCCTGACCGTAGACGGTAAGCCGTTGGTCCAGGACGGAAAACTGGTAGCAGCGGAGGATGTCGCCAACCGTTAGGGCGCAGGCGTAGCCGGCGTCACAGACGGGTCTCTATCCGACCTTGCAAATTGGAGGCAGATTAGAGCACAAGCGCCGCGGGTCACATCGCGGCGCACCCGTTTCCGGCGAGGTTTCTGTGCGGTGCACTCTGGCATTGGCGGGGTTGACGACACTGGCTCTCAACCTGGCCAGCTTTGGTAGCGGTACGATGCCCGCGCGAACCGATAACAGTCGGGCCGCCCTGGTCAGCCTAGGCCGGGAGTACGGGGACCTGCAGCAATGGGCGACCGCGATCGTGGAGGCCTCCGATACACTGGAGAGCAGCGAGCGCGCCCGCGCCCTGGCAGACCAGTTGGCCCGGGTGATGGGGCCGCTGGAGAAGGATTTTGAGAGGACAACCGCGTCCCTTTCAACCGCGCAGCTGGAGCAGATCCTCCCGCTCTGGGAGCGCATGGTATTCGCCCACGCGGGGTTTGCCCTTCTGCAGGAGCGGGCGTCGTCTCTGGGTCTCGATCCCTTTCTCGACCCGTCCGAGCTTCACGACCTCGCCTACCAGCTCTCGGTAGTGCTGGATGTTGCAGCGGAGATCCAGCGGCGGGCGCTGACAGAGCTCGTCACTCCGCCACCGACCCCGATTCGCACGAGCTGAGCCGTCGGAGGCGCGGGTTCCCGATGACCCACCGACTCTATTACACCGACTCATACCTCCGCGATTTCGAGGCGGCAGTCATAGACCGCTCCGACGATTCCTGCCGCATCTACCTCGACCAGACAGCCTTCTACCCCACCTCCGGGGGCCAGCCATTCGATGTGGGCCAGTTGGGCGGCATCGAGGTCACCGATGTGGTGGACGAAGGCGAGCGGGTGGCCCACCTGCTTGCGGCTCCCCTCCCTGGACCACGCGTCAGGGGCCAGATCGACTGGGACCGGCGGTTTGACCACATGCAACAGCACACCGGCCAGCATCTTCTCTCGGCGGTCCTGGCCGAACTTGCCGGCCACGCTACGGTCGGCGTGCACTTTGGGCGGGAGAGCTCGACACTGGATCTGGATGCAGCGGCCCTGACGCCGGATCAAATAGCCAAGGCCGAAGAGCGAGCCAATGAAGTTGTAGTCCAGAACCGCCCGGTCGGGGTGAGCTTTGAAGCCGCTGCCTCAGCCGGAGGACTCAGGAAGCCCACCGATCGGGAGGGGACACTGAGGATCGTCACCATCCAAGGCGTCGACCGGAGCGCTTGTGGGGGAACCCACGTACGAGCGACTGGGGAGATCGGCCCGATCCTGATCCGAAAGCTGGAACGGGTCAGGAAAGGGATACGAATCGAGTTTCTCTGCGGCAGTCGAGCCATCCGGCGAGCTCGTGACGACTACGGACTCCTCTCCATGCTCGCCGCCGAGTTCTCCGCTGCAGCCGACGAGCTGCCTCGGCTGGTGTCGAGCCAACGAGACGAGATCAAAGACGCCTACGCGACCAACCGAGAGCTGCAAGGGAAGCTGGACCTCTGTCGCGCACGAGAGCTCTATGCCGCGGCCACGCCGGAGAGCACCGGGATCCGGCGTGTGACTGTCCGGGAGGAAGGGCCGTCGACGGATACCCTCCGGGGAATGGCCCAGGCGTTCAGCTCGATGCCGCGAGCGGTTTTCGTCGGAGCGGTGCTCAGCCCTCCAGCCGTGGTGCTGGCCGCGTCGGAGGATACCGGTATCGACGCCGCGAGCCTGCTCAAGAGCCTGCTCGCCACCGTGGGAGGGAGAGGGGGCGGTTCTCCCCGTTTGGCGCAGGGGATAGTGCCGGGTCAGGTCCAGCTGCAAACTGTGGTGGAGAGTCTGGGGTCCAGGGTCTAGGGCCCGAAAAAAATCGAGGGCCTAGTTCATCCTAGACCCTCGACTCTAGACCCTAGACAGCAGGGTTACGCAGCCAGTTCTCGAAGCTTGTCGCCGTGCTCTTCCTTGAGCTGGCGCAGAGCCCGGTCCCGCAGCTGACGAATCCGCTCCCGCGTGACTCCCATCATGCGCCCGATCTCTTCCAGCGTCCGGCTGGTGCCGTCGTCCAACCCAAAGTAGAGCCGGAGCACCTTGGCGTCCCTGGGCGGGAGCGCGGCGAGCGCCGCTTCCAGGTCGCTGGTTCGGCTGCTGGCCAGGGTTGAGGCATCGGTCCCTTCCTGGGTCAACGGAACGAACCGGTCCAGCCGGCCACGGTCTTCGCCCTCCCGCATCGGCTGGTCGAGCCGTAGCGCCTCCACGTGCAGGGCGCCGAGCGAGCGTACCGCCTCGGGCGTAAGCCCTGTGGCCTTCACCAGCTCTTCGGTGGTGGGTACCCGCCCCAGCCGCTCGGTAAGGAGCGTAGTCACCCTTCCGAGGCGGCTCAGATCGGCCGTCCGGTTGAGTGGGAGGCGGACCGGCCGACCGTGCCGCGCAATGGCCGCCTGAATGGCCTGACGAATCCACCATACCGCATAGGAGATGAATTTCACCCCCCGGTCCGGATCGAACTTCCGAGCCGCGGTCATCAGACCCACATTCCCCTCACCGATCAGGTCCATGAGGGGCACTCCACGGTTCTGGAATTTCTTGGCCACCGAGACCACGAAGCGCACGTTGTGCCGCGCGAGCTTTTCCTGGGCTTCAACATCGCCCTTAATTGCACGCCTGGCCAGCGCCGTCTCCTCCGGCACGGTGAGCAGGGGGATGCGGCTGATGTCCTTCAGATAGAAATCCAGGCTCTCGCGTCCCTCGTCCGAAGCCTTGGCCATGGTGGCCGGCTTGGCCCGGCGCCGACGCTTGGTCTTGGTAACAGCCACGTCACTTCTCCCTTGGTAAGGCCCAGCTCGGGGCCGGAAAGCTATTGTTGGCTCACGATTAACAGTTCTGCAGCCCCGCCGGTTCCCCCCGCTTGCGGGCTGGTTCGCTGATCGGTGTCTAGACATACATATGCCTGAGGACGACGCCGGGTCGCAGACAGACACCACAAAAGCCATGAGGGCCGACCCTGTCGGGTCGGCCCTCATGGCGGGGAAACCCACCTGGTCCTACCAGCTCAGAGTGTACTGCCCCCCTATCATGTAATACGTCTCATTGGCCTTGAGGTCACTGGCCATGTCCTCCGTGGGCCAGGCGCTCCGATGAGTGGTTATACCCAGGCGCAGGGCGAAGTTACGCACCAGATCCAGGCCCAAAGTGAGCCGTTCGAGGGCGTCCCGGCGGCGGGGGATAAGCGGTTCCGACCCGAAGGCAAAGGTCTTTTCCAGGGTCACGGTGACCGGGGTCCGGACCTCGGTGAGACCCCCGTTCAAGGAGACGAACGTGCTCACCTCCTGGAGTGTCGAGCGCCCATCCGTGTAGATCCCCAGCTGTGTGCTGGCCGTGAGCCCCTTGAGCATGATGCTGGGCCCGATGCTGGCCCGGTAGGCCGTGCCTTGCGCCAGAATCGGATTGCGGTCGGTAGGAAGCCATTCGGCCCGAGTCGCGGCCACCCGCATGGCCAGGCCGTAACTCAACCCATCTCCCATCCGCTTGATCTCGTGGGAGAGGTCCAACGAGCCACCTCTCTCATCGGCACCATAGAAGCCCTGGAGGCGTCCGCTCAGGCGCCCAGTGGCGACCTCGGCCTGGACGTTCCAGACGGTATGGTTCAGCGCCTCCTTCAGGAGAACCAGCTTATCACGCCCGGTGACGGCTCGTTTGGTGAACGCCGTGTTCCACCCCCCAGTCACGGCAACCGAGCGGTCGTTGCGCTCCGGGAGCTTGACCGGAAGCTCGTGGTAGAAACGCCGGCAACGTCCCTCCCGGCAGACCACCACCCTCATCGGCTTCTTCAGTACGTCGTACAGGCGACCCTTCTCCCGCGGCGCGTAGCGCGCACCCGCAACAGAATCGCCGAAGTCGCTTCCCAATGTGGCACTGAGAGTGGATCCCTTGCCCCAGTAGCGGTCCAGCCCATCCGGCGATTCGATGGCGATGCTATCGGATGCAGGGCTGCTGACCTTCAGCTCCACCGAGCCCCCCGACACCGCGACGGCGGGCGTCATGGTCAACTCGACGGGCTCGGGACCGCTGGTGAGGTTGACCGTCGATGTGGAGATGCCACAACCTTGGAGGCCCAGCGCCACGCACATCGGCGCCGCGATGGGGCAGAAAGCTCTACGGAACGATTGACTCATTGAAACCGCCGGTCTTCTAATCGTACGAGAGCTTTTCCGCCGGAGCACACCAGGCAGCTCGGCGACAACGACGGACGCTCGCGCATGTTGTTGCGCTGTGTCCCATGAGGTTTCGCAAGGAGCGTACCTCGATGAATCGACTCGATTGTGACTGGAATGGCGGGCCGGATCGTCGGCCGCCGTAGTCTCTACTCTACCTATAGCCCCGCTTTCACTGGATCGCTAGGTGATCGGCGCCACGTCTCCGAATGATCTAAGGGTTTACCATGAGTGCCATGAGCAAGCTTCGTGAGGCGGAGCCGGTCTCGACCGGATCCGCGGAGCCCTTCATTCCATCCAAGCCCACGTTGCTGAGGCTGCGGGAGGCCGCTCGGATCTGCCGAGGCTGTGACCTCTGGGTGAACGCCAGTCAGACCGTCTTCGGGGAGGGACCCAGGCAGGCTCAGGTCATGTTCGTGGGCGAGGTTCCCGGGGATCTAGAGGATCGCGCCGGACATCCCTTTGTAGGTCCGGCGGGAAAGCTGCTGGATACGGCGATGCTGGAGGCCGGAATCGACCGTACCCGGGTGTATGTGACCAACTCAGTCAAGCATTTCAAGTTTGTCGTGATCGAGCGGGGCCGCCGATTACACAAGAAGCCCAATGCCGGGGAGATCCGCGCCTGCTATCCCTGGTTGAGAGAAGAGCTCCGGGTGGTCAAGCCGAGGGTAATCGTCGCCCTCGGCGCCACGGCAGCGCAGGTGCTGCTCGGTAAGCAGTTTCGGGTCACTCAGCAGCGGGGTAAGGCGATGCCAACGGAGATGGCGGAGGCAATCATAGCAACCGTTCATCCATCCTCGGTGTTGCGAGCGCCTGATGAGGAACGAGAACGAGCCCGGCGGGAGTTTGTGGCCGACCTGAAGCGGGTGGCGGCATACCTGCGGCGACTGGAAGCAAAAGTGGCCGGCTCGCGTTAAGCGAACCGGCCACCCGTGCAGCTCTGATCCGGGTTAGCGGATACTATGCGAGCTTTCGGACGTTCTCCGCGGCGGGGCCCTTCTGGCCCTGCACGACGTCGAACTCCACGCGCTCACCCTCGGCCAGGCTCTTGAATCCTTCGGCCTGGATCGCGGAATGATGGACAAAGCAGTCCTTCTGACCATCCTCGGGGGTGATAAAACCAAACCCCTTGGCGTCGTTGAACCACTTGACCGTGCCAGTGGTGCGCATTGTTCCTACTCCTTGAATAATGAGTAATCGGAGTCCGGACATGCCACACCGGCCGACTACGGTTGCGCGTGAATTCACCCATCACGCAGGGTACCGCTGCCATGGCACGTCTGTAGTAAAGCGGCAGCAATGAAAAGAGGGCCAGCGTCAGCGCCGGCCCTTCTTAAATAGTTCGAGCTTCGGCCAGCCCGGGTAGGCCCCGATGCTGGGAACAAGGTACCTTGGTAGCGCCGGAACAGCAACCCCGGCTTGGTCGAACTCTACCCAGGGGGCTCAGGTGATCGGTAAGCTGCTGGCCCGGCGCGGGATCCTGTCGAAGCGAGAACAGGAGATCCGCGTCCGCGAGCAGGAACTGCTCCAGCGCCTGGCAACCGCGCTCGAGCGGTTTGGGTCCGACGTAGCGGCCGACGATCTACGCCGCTTTCAGGAGGCCCGGGAGCAGCTCAACGGCCTCTTTCTCCTCGTCATCGCCGGCGAGTTCAACTCCGGAAAGTCCAGCTTCATCAACGCGCTGCTGGGAGAGCGCGTCCTCCCTGAAGGGGTCACGCCGACCACCGACCGGATCAACGTGCTTCGGCACGGGCCCGAGGTATCGGAGCATCTCCGTGAAGCCTACCTCCTCGAGCGCACCCACCCGGCCGAGGTGCTCCGCGAGCTTAATATTGTCGACACGCCGGGGACCAATGCGATTATTCGGCGTCACGAGGAGCTGACCCGAGATTTCGTGCCCCGTTCCGACCTGGTGCTATTCGTCACCTCAGCCGACCGCCCCTTCACCGAGAGCGAGCGCGGATTCCTGGAGCAAATCCGGGAATGGGGTAAGAAGATTGTCTTCATCGTCAACAAGATCGACATCCTTGCCCGGCCGGAAGAACGGGATGAGGTCATCCGCTACGTTCGGGACAATGCCACCTCGCTCCTGGGCGAGGCGCCCGAGATCTTCGCGGTCTCCGCTCGGCAGGCACTGGAGGCACGTGGCAGTAACGGAAAGAGCGGGAATGAAGGGCACGACGGGGAGGAGGAAAAAGAAGTTCAGGCGCTGTGGGAGCAGAGCGGATTCGGAGCGGTGGAAGACTACCTGCTGAATACCCTCGACCAGCAGGAGCGGGTCCGGCTCAAGCTGCTCAATCCGCTCAACGTCGGGCTGCGTCTCGCCTCCAAGTACAAGGACGCAGCCTTCGAGCGGCTGAAGCTCCTGACGCACGACGTTGAAGCCATCCAGAACATCGACCAGCAACTCGCACTCTTCCACCAGGAGATGCTGCGCGACTTCGAGCCCCGTCTGGCCCGGCTGGATGTCCTGCTCGGCGACATGGAGCGCCGAGGGATGCGGTTCTTCGAGGAAACTATCCGGATCGGCAGGATCAAGAGCTTGATGGACAGCGAGGGAGTGAAGCGTACCTTCGAGCGCGAGGTGATCGGAGAGACACCCCGGCAGATCGAGGACGAGGTCAGCCGGGTCATCGACTGGATCGTCGAGCGAAATCTCAAGGTCTGGCAGGACATCAGCGGCTATATCGAGCGTCGTCAGCTGACCCGGCACCGGGATGGAATGATCGGTGACGTGGGCTCGAGCTTCAACTACAACCGCCAGGCTCTTCTGGATTCGATCGGCCGGGTCTCTCGCGAGGTGGTTGGGAGCTACAACCGGGAGGAAGAGTCGCGAACGATCGCCAACGAGATCCAGGGAACCTTCGCCACCACCGCGCTGGCCCAAGCCGGCGCCATTGGACTGGGCACCCTGGTGGTGACGTTGGTCAGCAGCGCCGCAGCAGACGTAACCGGCATCCTCCTGGCCACCGCACTGGCGATCGGGGGGTTCTACGTCATTCCTCGGCGGCGGCGGCAGGCGAAGCTCGATTTCGAGCGGCGAATCAACCAGCTGCGCACCCATCTCAAGGACGTCCTTACCCGCCAGGTACACCTGGAGCTGGAGCAATCCACCGCCCGGATCAACGAGGCCATAGCGCCATATCGCCGGTTTGTGCAGACCCAGCAGCAGCAACTCGATGAGGCCCGAAGCGAACTGGTGACTACGGAGGATGCGCTTCTTCGGCTGAGAGCCGACATCGAGAAGCGATGAGACCGCCCAAAGCTCTTGACGGCAAGCCGCCTAAGTAGTAGCCTAGCATGGCGATACTCGCCTCTATCCCCTGTGACGAACCTCCTCAGTCTTTCCGTCGCGCTCCCACCGGCTCGGAGAGACGTATGCAGTCCCCTTCCGCCGGAGGTGCACATGGACGTGCTCGTCGCGCTTGCCATTAGCATTGGAATCCTGATCGCGGGCTGGACCTACGTTGCGTTGGGGGTCGCCGCGCTTCCAGTGTGGGTAGGAATCTTGGCGTGGGGTTGCTTCTTCGCCGCGGGAGGGAAGACGACGGGGCTCACCAAAACGATCGCTGCGAACCTGTCCGGGGTGGTGTGGGCGTTTCTCGCCCTGGAGGCTTCGCGTCGGTTCGGCGGGGGCGGCTTACCCGTCCTGTCCGTCATGGTTGGACTGGCGGCCTTTTTTATGGTGCTCCAGGCGAAGATTCCGGCCCTGTCGTTCATTCCAGGCGCGTTTATCGGGGCGGCGGCGGCGGTGAGCGTGGTCGTTGGAGCGGGCACCACCTTCCCGCACCCGTGGGTTAAGACCATCGTGGCGCTGGTGGTGGGAGCCGTGCTGGGATACGTCTCGGAAATGCTGGCGGGCAGTATCGGTGGGCGGAAACGGACCGTGTAGCCGAGCCGTTTCAGCCGAGCGACAGAAAAAATCCGGAGCCCGTGGTGGGCTCCGGATTGCTTTCAGGGTGGACCGTCGTTCTACTGGGCGGCCTGGTCCAGATCTTCCAGCGCCTTGAGCACGACATCGGGCTGTTCCTCGTGTACGAATTGGCCCGACCCGGCGACGCTTTCAAGTGCAAAGTCGGAGATCTTCTCGGCCAGCAGCTCCCGTTCATCGGTCTTTACGCCGCTTGGGTGGGGAACCCCGCCCACCAGCAGACGGACCGGCACGCGAATCTCGTCGAGCTTCTCGCGCAATGACTCGGATTCTTTCGACTTGGACATGCTGCGGTACGCGTCGATGGCGCCATCGACATCGGCCGCCTGCCCGGCGGTGTACTCCCGGACCACCTTCTGGGTAACCCAGCTAGTGTCGCCCGAGTTCTTCATCATCTCCTGCCGGACATCGTTCCTCAGCTTGGCTTCGTTGACTGCGAGCTTAGTGAGAAACCCACCGAAGCGGAATGCCTTCTTCATGCCGGGCGTGGCCGCACTCTCGGCCGGGCCGCCGTCTATCGACAGGATCCCGCGCACCAGATCGGGGTGAGCCAGCGTCAGACGGAGAGTGATCGCGGCGCCGCTGGAGTTGGCGATGAAGAGAGCCTGACGCACGCCGAGGCTGTCCAGCACCTTGCCCACCCGTTCGGCCTGAGCCGTGAACGAGTAGTCGGCGCCGTCGGGATACGAGGACCGGCCATAACCCAGCGGCTCGATCACGATGCAGCGGTAGCCCTGCTTCACCAGGGGACCAACAATTTTCCGGTAGCCGTAGGATCCCCCGAAAATTCCGGGGATGAGGACCACCGGCTCGCCTGATCCAGTGACGGTTGTGCGGAGGATTTCGCCTGGGGCAACCTGGATCTCGCGCACCACGGCGCTATCGAGCGAGGCGGCAAGCGCGAGCGTGAGGAGAATCACTTAGGTCCTGCCGTTCCCTGCTCTACCAGGAGTCACCCGTGACCTTCTTTTTCCGCTTCCGACGAAGGGCGGCGGCGGTCTTGATGGCGCGCGCCTCGCTGGGTTTGACGTAGTGTCTGCGGCGCCGAAGCTCACCAAAGAGTCCCGACTTCTGTAACTTGCGCTTGAACAGCTTGAGCGCGCGCTCCAGGCTGTCTTCGTCGCTTAACCTGACTTCGGTCATCCCGCTGTCCTTGCAGTTGAGATGAAAAGAGGGGGCCGGCGCCTGTGCCAGCCCCCTTGGATCGGTCGGATATCGATCGCGTCACCGCTCCGATGCCGAGAGAAGCATACCCCGGGATTCCTCGAACCACAAGGCGAGTGCCGCAGCCGCCGCCCCTCCACCATTGGACGTCTGAGCCGTGGTCTGGCGGACACCCTCGGCGAAGGTAAGTACCTCCCCTTCGGTTACCTCGGGTCGGCCGAGCTCGAAGACCAGGGGGTTCCTGAGGGTGTACTCCGCCGCGTAACGGCTGGACTCCGCCGAAGCCTCCTTCGACTCGCAAAAACTCAGCGTGACGAGCTCGCGGTCAGCGATACTCAGGACGTAGTAGCCGACGAAGCCCCGGATCTGCTGGGCTACCGGGAGAAACTCTTCATTGAGCTGTCGGCGGAGAAGCTGCAACGAGGCCTTGTTCACTGCCCCGTTCTTGGGACTATACCTGCGGATCGTGACGAACATGTGTTCCTCTGAGACCCTGCGTATTGCCTGAGACCGAGTACGTAATCATAGATAAAGATAACCGGGCGGAACGGCGGTATGCCGGTAGGTACGACTGCCCCGCTGCCCCGCCTACCTGCTGAGCAGCCCGGCGTCGATCACGAACGGAGAGCCGGTGACATAGCGGGCGCGGTCCGATGCCAGATAGACCACCGCGTGAGCCACGTCCTCCGGCTCGATCCAGGGGACCGTCAGGAGGTTGCCAGCCGACCGTTCGGCGATCTCCTTCGGTGTGAGCCCCTCCAGGGCGGCCAGGCCATCGTTCATCGGGGTGTTCACGCCAGTCGGGTGGATCGAGTTCACCCGGATTCCGTATTGTGCCAGCTCGATGGCCCAGGACCTGGTGAGTCCGGTCAGGCCCCACTTGGAGGCCGCATAATGGCTCAGGCGTCCCATCCCGCGGAGTCCGGCGACCGATGAGTTGTTGATGATGACGCCGGACCGCTGTCGGATCATCAAAGGAATGACCCGCCGCGCCACCAGCCAGGCACCCTTCAGGTTGATATCGATCATTGCGTCCCATGCATCCTCGGTCAGCTCATGGGCCAGACCGTACCCGCAGATCCCCGCGTTGTTAAACAGGATGTCGATTCGGCCGAACCGGTCGAGTGTGGTTGCGACCGCACTGGTAACGGCCGCGTCGTCCCGGACGTCGCCGGCAAAGGTCAGGCAGTCGGTGCCGAGCGGGCTGCATTCAGCCGCGAGGGAAGCCAGGTCATCGCTCGACCCCATCTCGTAGCCGGGGTAGCTGAGCGGCCGGGCTACGTCGAAGGCCGCGATCCGGGCGCCCTCCCGAGCCAGTGCCAGGGCGGTGGCCCTGCCCTGCCCGTGCGCGGCCCCGGTGATAAACGCGACCTTGCCGGCGAACTCCCCCTTCATGCCGGCCTGCTTGCCGAGGCAGCCTCTCGCACTCCCTTCCGGTAGGGCTGGAGGTACTCGTCCAGGTCCACATCGAGCGCGTTGTTGAACACGTTGGTGGCCACCATGAGCGCGCCGAAAGCGGTCAACGCGACCAGTTGTGCCGGCTGGAAATGGGCGGCCAGCCGCTGGTACACATCGTTCGGCACCCGAAAGGGCGAGGCTGCGAGCGCGCGTCCGAACTCCACCACTGCGGTTTCCCGCTCGTCGAGCTTCAGCCGTTCCGGGTTCTCGCCGGTTTGAATCAGCATCCGCCGGAAGAACGTGGAGCAGATGAGACAGTCGGTCTCGGCCGAGATGGCGTGGGCGAACAAGGTGGTAAGCCGCTCCCCCAGAAATGGCTGCACCGTGTCACGGAGAGGGTACCACTCCATCAGGGCGTGAAAGGCCGGAAGGGAATGGAGCAGGGTCCGCTTCATGTTGGTCATGCGAGCGTGGCCGCGCACATGAGCATCCGCTGCCGCCCGGGCATCGGGCGGTGCGCTTTCGGTGTCCAGGGGCGGAATACGGGGCATGCGGGACAGCTCCGTGCTTAGGGGCGATCCGGCAATCTAGAGCGGGAAAGCCTTGTGTGTCAGAGGACGCGCCGGGATGCCACGTGGCGGGCCAGGTACCACTTGCCGCGCGGGGTCGACAGGTCGTCGTATACTACCCCACCCGCCCCGGCACTCGAGTGGATGATGCGGTTGTCGCCGGCGTAGATCGCGACATGGTCCACCCCACGGCCCTTGCTGGAGAACAGCATCAGGTCGCCCGGCTGGAGAGCGCCGGGTGTCCCAGGCAGGCCTCGGCCGGCAGTTGCCTGCTGGCGGGAAGTGCGGGGAAGGACGACGCCGTGCTGCCCAAAGACGTACTGCACGAATCCGGAGCAGTCGAAGCCTACAGCGGGCTTGGCGCCTCCATAGACGTACCGCTTGCCGAGATACCGATCACCGGTGGCAAGCACCCGGGCTGCGCTGGCGCTCTTGGTCGTGCGTGGCAGGCGTGCGGCAGTGCGGCTCGGCGCTCGCGATCCGGCGCGAACAGTGAGGCCATGTCCACCGAGGGTGGCGACTACCGCGATTGGACCCAGGCTTGCCCGCACGGCGGGGCGGCCGAGGCTGGGAATGGAGAAATTGACCTGCGCTGCCATCACGCCGGGGATCCCCGCCAGGAGCGGCAGGGCGTAAGCGATAAGCTTCAATGTGACCTCACTCACTGATGACCGAGGCACCCAATGCAGGAGGTATGCCAAAATCCTCGAGCACCAGGCCGGCCTCGGTGATAAACAGATGACCTTGAGCGCGATAGCCACCTCTCTGCTCCGCGTGGGTAAGCACCAGCCGCGCCTTGGCCCGCGTCATTCCTACATAGAGCAGGCGACGGGCTTCCTGGATTTCTTCGTCGCGATCCTCCTGAATCGCTTTCCAGCCGGGGAGCAGTTGGTTCTCGACCCCAACGACGTAGACCCGGGAGAATTCCAAACCTTTGGTCGAATGGAGTGTGAGGAGATTCAAACGGTTGGGATCGGTCTCAGCTCCTTCGCTGCTCGAGAGCGCTACCCGGCACAGCATGTCGTCGATGTGCTCGGCGAGGGTTTCACCAGCGCTCGCTTGTATCAGCGTTCGGAGCCGCTCAACGGAGTCCGGGTAGCGCTCGTCCACGGTCCGGTCCGCGCGCATGCGCTCCATCAAGGCCCGCCCACCCAATCGCTCGATTACCTCCTCGAGGCCGAGCGCACCTTCCGCCCCGGCGGCCAGTTCCGCGGCATAGATATCGAGGCAGTCGCTGTAGCGGCCGAGCGTGAAGGGCCGGGTGATCTCGCGGAACAGAGTCTCCTCCCTGGCAGGAGGGACCTGCTGATCGAGCGCCAGGGCCAGGCCAAGCTGATCCAGCAGATGGACCAGGGCGATCGTGCGGGCGCGGCGTATTCTCAGCTCATTCAGCCTGGGCACGACCGCCGCAAGAGTGAGGGCATCGTCGAGCGCATGATGCTCCCTTCCCGGCGCGATGTTGTACTTCTCAGCGAGATACTTGAGCTTGACGCTGCCATCCACCAGGGCACGGGCGAGGGGGAGGGTATCGTAGAACACCAGCTCATCGAACCCCTCGAGGCCCCCGCAGGCGCGGCGGAGCACCGGGACATCGAATTCCTGTCCATTGTGGGCCACGACTAGGTCGGATCCCACGAACTCGCGGAACCGTTGCCAGACTTCGGATATCTGAGGCGCGCCGACCAGGTCCCCATCGGTATAGCCATGCACCTCGGTGGCCTGCGCAGAGATCGGGCGGGTGCACGACACCAGGGAATGGAACTGATCGACCACGACGTTGCCGCGAACCCGGACCGCCGCGATGTCCACGATCTGGGATGATTCGAAATCGAAGTCGCTGGTCTCGATGTCGAAGGCGACGAAATCGTCAAAATCAGGCTTGAGGTTCCGGGTGTGCACCAGTTGAAGCGCCTTGAACAATCGGAGCGGCAAACCGCCGTTCGGGCCCTGGCCGGCTCGCAGTACCACATCATCAGCGGCGGGTACCTCGTCCGATGTGAGGCGGTGGGCGTTGGTTATCCCGGCCCCTCGGAGCATCGCCACCAGCGGGATCTCGATGCCACCCCCCGGCTCGACCAGGACCCGGGTTCCCGAAGAGACAGACTCCGCAAGGCGTCTCGCCAGAGCGGCGGCGCCCGGATAGAGCGACGGCTCCCTCAGGTCGTGATGGTACTCCTCCAGGGGATTGCGTCCGGCGCCGATCGGCCGCGCGAGCAGCTCATCCACCAGTCCAGATAGTGAGTGGTGGGACCGGCCCATCCCCCTCAGGTTCTCCAAGTGGTAGATCAACCGCCACACTCGCTTGCGGTCGGAGTCCCCCTTGGGCCGTTGACTGGCAAAGGCTCGAAGGTTGGCGAGGAAGTCCTTGTCCTTCGATGAATCTTTGCGGATCTCCTGGCGCAAGGCGGGATTGAGGGCAAGCGCAGCCAGGGCTCCGAGCAGGATTGGGTCATCCGGTGAGCGAATGACCCGCAAAGAGGCGATGACCCAGCCGACTACCTTGTCGTCGACCAGGGCCTGACCTCGCGCCATTCGGCACGGAATCCCCGCGCAAATCAGCCGCTTCTCGAGATCTCGGCCCATCCACCGGTACCGGTACAGGATGGCATAGTCGCCCCAGCCGGTCTCCGCGGTGGCGCGATCACTGAGGATGTCCCGGATGAGCCAATCGGACTCGATCTCTTCGTTTTCGAATCGCCACGCCACAACCTCGAAGGGCGACTTCAGCGTGGTGTCGATCTGTTTTTCGAATAGCACCGGATTGTAGGCAATCAGCCGCCGGGCCGACTCCAGGATCTGAACCGAGCATCTCCGGTTTTCGTCGAGGACGATCGGCTCGCGCAGGTCGAAGTCCTCGCGGAACCGGCCCATGATGCGGGGTTCGGCGCCGGTCCAGGAGAAGATGGATTGCTCATCGTCTCCCACGCCAAAGAGACAACGATGTTGCTCGGCCATCCGGCGGACGATGCCGTACTGCGTCGGGCTCAGATCCTGGAACTCATCCACTAGCACATAGTCCCACCGCGAGCGCAGCTCTCTGGCCGCGCCCTCATCGGTGCGTAGAAGCCGCTCCGTGAGGGTGATGAGATCGTCGAAGTCGGCGAGATTGCGCGACCGCAGGGCCTCCTGGTACTGCCCGAAGAACATCATGCCGCGGTCGCTCAAGACCTTGCCCTGCAGCTGGTGGAGGCTGAACTGCGCCAGTGCCTGGGAGCATCGCTTGGCGGGGATCCGGAGCCGCCGAAGCACCCGTTCCTGGTATTCGCGGTCCGCCACCCCGAAGCCCGGCCGGAGGCCGCAACGTTCGGCATAGTCCCGGAGAATCATGAGGCAGATCGAATGCAGGGTGCCGCGGGTGACGTCTGCCGCTGTGACTCCGCGGGTCTCGTGCAGACGGATGGCAATCTCTTCCGCGGCCTTGTTGGTAAAGGTGACCGCGAGGATCCGCCGGGGCGCGATGCCCACCATCTCGATCAGATGCTGGATGCGATGGATCAAACAAAAGGTCTTGCCCGCCCCGGGGCCGGCGATGACGAGTGCGGGACCGAGCGGGGCCTCTATGGCCTTTCGTTGCTGCCCGGTCGGCTCGTATGTCACTGGCGGCCCTCGCCGAGGATCCGAGTGCGGGCCCATTCGACCAGCGTGTCGGCCAGCTCGTTGAGTACCTGGCCGGGCGTGCGTCCCGAGCTCTTGGGCACTCCGAAAGAGTGATCGCCTCCCTCCACCGGATGCAGGGTCGAGCGGATGCCAAGGCGCTGGCACACGCCCGTGATCAGGTCGGTCTGAGCAAACTGGTCGCGGGTCCCCTGGAGAAAGAGCATGGGCAGTTCTACCCGGACGAGGTGATCGGCGCGACGGGTGCCGGGCCGGCCGGGCGGATGGAGAGGGAAACCCAGGAAGGCCAGCCCCCGCACTCCGGGCAGCGAGCTCGCGGCCGCACCGGACGTCATCCGACCACCGAACGACTTACCACCCGCGATCATCGGAAGCTCCGGCGCCGCGGCCGCAGCCTGGGTCACGGCGGCGCGGACCGTGGCCTCTGCCACCGCTGGAGAATCGGGCCGGCGGACCCCGACTTCCATATAGGGAAACTGGTATCGCATGGTAGCCACGCCGCGTGCGGCGAGGGCCGCCGAGATGGACTCGAGAAAGCTGTGCCTCATGCCGGCGCCAGCACCATGGGCAAGAACGTAGAGCAGCCAGGCGTCCGGAGGCCGCTCGAGGAGGGCGGAGACAACGCCGAGGTCTCCCAGATCAATCTTGAGGTCTGTCACGGCTCGCCTCGCTGGGTGAGCCGCTCCAGGACGGCTGCCAGGTCCGGCATGGTCGTCAGCACCGCACTTAGCGGGTCCTGCTTCAGCTTCCGCATCCTGGCCACGGCGTTCCTGATAGTGTAATTCCGGATATCGAGCTTCGAGTTCACCTCGCTCCACCGCAGTGGCATTGATACCGGAGCGCCGGGCAGGGCCCGCACGCTGAATGGCGACACCAGAAGCCGCCCGGCACCATTCTGCAGATAGTCGATGTACACCTTTCCCCCTCGACGGGAGACCTGTCGAGTGAGAGTCGTGATGTCGGGCAGC
>DATBSM010000106.1:0-17753 GCA_036559785.1 Gemmatimonadales bacterium | reverse complement strand
CGTATGGCAGGCGTCCCGGAATCGGATCGGAGCGCGGCGTGGTGCTGCCAATCGAGGCCGGGGCTGATGCCAGTGCGGGCAAACAGGTCCGCTTGTAGTCGTTCCATGCCTCGATATTGAGGTAGAGAGTCACGTACTTCTCTTCCATGATGCTTTCCAGCGTAGCCGGCACGGGCGCCAGCGGGGCGAAGGCGATCGGAGTGGCTCCGCGCGCACCGTAGGACCGATTCGCTCGCGCAGCATCCAGGAAAGGCTGTGCCGCCCCCTGCCCACCGATCTGGAACGCCGCTTCCGCACCAATCAGCTGGGTTTCGGAGTAGGTGATCACCGGCATCCGCACATTACCAAGATCGGTGCCGTTGTCGATGAAGTTGAAGGTGGCGTATGCCGCGGGGTCCGATCCCGGTACGCCATTCCCGTTGTAGACCCCGGGCGCGACATCGAGATTGATCGAGCCACCTGGACGGTAGCCGTAGAAGTCCGTCACAGCCGTGCCGGTTAGCGCAGGATTGAAGTAAAACCGCAGCCGTCCCTCGTCCTCGATTCCTCCCGCGATACGCCGCTTGAGGATCTCGACCAGCGCGGCACCCGGTGCGATGTCTCCCCGGGCTCCCATGAACTGCCACCACACGTTCTGGCCGGTGGGCGTCTGGTCGTGAAACCACAGCATGTCGTTCGCCGGCGCGCTGATGCCCAACGGCACCTCAGCCAGCGCCAGCGAATAGTTGGCCGGGTTGACCTCCGCCAGGTGCATGTAATACCGCGCCTTGAGCGAGTGGGCGACCTGGGTATAGACGGCAGCGAGTGCGGCCGTGTTGCCCCCGCGGTCGAGGTAGATCAGCTCGGCGTTGTCGGCCGGGGGTCCCACGTTGGGCGCCCCGGGCGTGGCCGCGAGAAACAGGAAAGCCGAATCGAGCTGAGTCAGCATGTCGGCGTAGACCTGGAGCTGCCCGTCGAAAGCGGGCACCTCGATGGTCGAGTCCGCCGCCTCGCGGTAGGGGATGTCTCCCCAGATCGATGCGGCGGTGCCGATGACCAGCGCCTCGTACACTTTGCCGATGCCGATGTAGATGGAGTCGTTCACCGCTCTGGCGAGCTGCTGCATCTTGTGCAGGTCCAGCAGCCCTCCCCCTCCCTGCACGGCGATGGAGGACCCGTATACCGAGTAGAAGTGCGGGTCGATCGTCACCGGGTCCATCTGGTACAGGTCGAAGCCGATCTGCTGCCGGGAGTTGCCCGCGATCTGCTGCACGTACTCCGCGGCGTTCCGAGCCAGCTGGCCCTCGAACTGCACCGATTGCAGGGCCTGAATGCCGACGTAGAGCGGGCCTGGACGGCTCAGTTGGGTGATGTTGTTCGGGTCATTGTCCACGCCGTCGCCCGACAAGAATTCGTTGCACCCCGCCGCACCCGGCGCGAGGGCGGCGATCAGCAGCAACTTGAGAGAGTTTCTCATGGCTGAATACCCCTGTTCGCGTGAGGGTTAGCGGTTGAGAGTGAGTGAGAAGACATAGGACCGGCTCTGCGGGTTGTTGAAGTAATCGATGCCCCGCAGTGGGCTGGCCGACCCCAGCAGCGATGTCTCCGGATCGACCCCGGTGTAGTCGGTCCAGGTGTGAAGGTTCCGGCCCGCCACCCGCAGCTCCATGCTGCTGAAGCCCATCAGGCGGCTGACCCAGGCCTGGTCGAAGGTGTACCCCAGCGAGATCTCACGGAGCTTGACGAAGCCCCCGTTCTCGACGAACTGCGAGGTGGGACCATTGAACGTGCTCCCGCCCCCGGTATACCAGGCTTCGCCCAGCGGTACCGCCATACCCACTCCCGGTCCGGCGACGGTCTCGTTGCCGAAGTAGCTGTCGCCGAAGACGAAGTTCCCTCCGTCGCGGTTGACCTGGGATTCCTTCGAGGTGCCGAAGTGATGCAGGGCGCCCTTGGTGCCGTTGTGGGCGTCGCCGCCCTGCCGCACGTCGAGCAGCCCGCCAACCGAGAACTTGTTGATCCGGAACGACGTCCGGACCGAGCCGGTCCAGTCGGGCTGGGGATTGCCGACCACGTAAGTCCCGGCCACGTCGTTTTGGGGGTATCCGTCGGCGGCCACGTAGAGGGAGCCAGTGGGAGCCCCCTGACACTCACCGGCCGTGTTGTCGAGGTCCACCCCGTTGAAGGCGATCCCGCGGCCACAGCGGATGAAATCGCTGCCGTAGTAGGCGCCGAGCGGCTGCCCTACGATGGCCACGCCTTGAATGCCCAGCCCATTGGTCCCGCCGCCGATGGGAAACGGAACGAATTGGACGCCGGCCAGATCCTCCACCATGTTCCGGACCGTGGCGAACTGGAGGCCCACATCCCAGGCGAAGTTCTGCCGGGTTATCGGACGAATATTCAGCGCCACTTCGACCCCGGCGTTGCGGATGGTGGCCGCGTTGGCGGGTTTCTGGGTGTAGCCGGTGCTGCCCGCCGTGGGAAGGTTGAGGATGACATCGCTGGAGATGGCCCGATACCAGGTGAAACCGACATCCGCCTTGTCCTGCCAGAGGCCCAGGTCGAATCCGGTCTCGAACTCCTTGACCCGCTCGGGGCCTAAGTCGGAGGTGGGCAGGATATAGCTCGTGATCAGCCCGCCGGCCCCGTTCTGTCCGGAGGAGATGGCCGGGCCCCAGCCACCGTCATTGCCGTTCCAGGCACCCAGGAGGACGCTGTTCAGCAGGTAAGGAGCGGGCTGGGTGCCGCTTTGGCCGTACGCTGCCCGCAGCTTGCCGAAGGTGACGAACCGGTTGGTGCCTTCCGCGCTGCGGAAGAAGGTCCAGGCCGCGCTGCCCTTGGGATACCAGTTGCGCCGGCTGTCGGCTCCGAAAGTCGAAGCACCGTCGTTGCGCAGCGCTGCCGTGAGGTACAGCTGATCCCAGAGATCCGCGCTCACCTGAGCGAAGTACGACTCGAGCCGGATGGTCTGTTTGTAGTCATAGGGCGGCAACTGGGCCGCAGTGTTGCCGAGGTTATACGGCTCCGGTGCGATCAAGCCGGTCCCCAGTGATTGCCGGGTCTGGTAGTCGTTGGAGTTGAGGTTCTGGCCCACCGTCACCGAGCCGCTGAACGAAGGGCTCACCTTGTATCTCGCCGTGGCCGTCAGGTTGTGGTCGATCTGGAATGACGTGATGTAGCCCGCGTTAACGCCGCCAACTCCGTTGACCCCCACCACCGTCGTGTTCGACGTGCTCCAGGGCCAGGCCTGGGTACGCTCGTCGTTGGAGTAGTCGGCACCGAGCGTATAGGCGAAGGAGAGCCAGGAAGTGGCCATGTACTCCGCGTTTATGCCACCAAAGGTCCGGCCTACATCCGATTTACTGAAGGATTTGTTCGCCACGAAGAACGGATTGTCATAGAGGCGCGAGGTCTGCTCTGACCCTGCCGCCGGATTGGGGAAGCGGTAGGACCGGTGCAGCCCCGAGACCGGGTCGAGGTAGACCTGGTTGTCGAAGTTGGGTGGGGACCGCCAGGCGCCGAGCAGCAGGCCGTCGGTACTGTTGCGGCTGGTGATGGAGCCGCCGCCTCCATCGACGTACGCGATGTTCGCGCCAACCTTGAAGTTGTCGAAGACCCGGTGGGATCCGTTGAACCGCACGGAGATCCGGTCGAACTTGTCGTTGTTGCCGGTGATGATGCCGCGCTGGGTGTTGACCCCCCCTGACAGAAAGAACGTAGTCCGGTCGTTGCCGCCCGAGATGGTCAGCGCGTTGTCAAAGGTGTGACCGGTCTGGAACATCTCGCCGGCATGGCTGAACGTGGGCGAACCGGCAGTGATCGCCGGGCCCCAACTGCCGGCGGTCGCGAATCCTACGGCACAGTTGGGGGCCGCCCCAGGCACGCAGGCGGGCGTTACTCCACCGGTTCCAAGACCGTACTTGGTCTGGAGCTCGGGCAGGCGCCCCACCTCATCCACCGAGACCGAGCTGCGAAACGAGTACTTGGTGGGACCAGGACGGCCGCGCTTGGTGGTGATGATGATCACGCCTTGCCCGGCGCGTGAGCCGTAGATGGCGCCCGACGCCGCCCCTTTCAACACTTCCACGTTCTCGATGTCGTTTGGATTGATGTCGATCGCCCGATTGGACGGGGCGGCGCTGGAGTTGACCGAGGCGACGTTGGGATTGTTGTAGCTGATGTTGTTGTCGATCGGCACTCCATCGATGATGAACAACGGCTGCGCATCCGCGCCGCTGATCCCGCTCCCAGCGCTGATCGTGGTCTGACCCCGGATCTGGATGTGGGCCGAGGCGCCGGGATCGCCGGAGCTCGACACCACCGAGACGTTGGGCGCCTTGGCGGCGAGCGCGGCTACGATGTTGGCCTCGCCACTTCGCACGATGGAGAGCGAATCCACGCTGCTACGGCCGGTGCCCAGTTTTTCTACCTCACTGACAGTGCCCGCACCGGTCACGACCAGCTCACCGAGCTGGAGCGGGTTATCCAGCAGGGTGAAGTCCTGAACTGCCGCCCCGGTCCCCAGGTTCACCTGGGCGGAGCGTGCCTTGTATCCCACCAGCCGAGCGGTCACGGTTACCGGACCGGACGGCACCCGGGCTCCCGGGACGATGATCGTATAGCTGCCATCAGGCCGCGTCACCGCCCCGGCGCTCAGCTGCTCGATGATGACGCCCGCGGAGGCGAGCGGCTGACCGGACTCAGCCGTGACTCTGCCGGTGAGGGTGGCCGGCTGTTGCGCGACCGCCTGCCCAGGCAGCAGCGCCGCCGCCACCACCATGAGCGGGATCAGTAGCCGGGGAATTCGCAACGAACCAAACAATGATCGGACCATGTGTCTCCTCCGCGTGGCGACTCAATAGCTGTGACGACCAATGCAACCCGGCTCCAGGGTTCGTCACCGTCCCCGGAGCGCCGTCCTTACGGACGGAAGCGATATCCCCAGGCCAATGCGGTCAGGATGTGGCGCGGATTGGCCGGATCCTCTTCCAGCTTTCGGCGCAGGCGGGCAATGTGGGTGTCTACTGCCCGGCGGCTGACCGCGGCGCCTGTTCCCCAGACCTCCCGTAGCAGCTCGATTCGAGACGCGATCGCTCCACGACGCCGCATCAGGGCCAGAAGCAGCCTGAACTCGGTATGGGTCACCCGAACCGGCTGCCCTCCGCGCAGGACCGTCTGGGTCGAGGGCTCGAGCAGGACACTGCCGAAGCGGATTGTTCCAGCCAGGCCGGTGGTGGCGCCTGCCGGCAGCCCACGGGTCTGTCGCAGCAGCTCCTCCACCCGCGCGACCAGCTCCCGCACGACGGAGGAATCCTGGGAGGAGGGCACCGGCGTGGCGAGCTGGAACTCGTGTATCACGGGTCGGGTCTCCGTGTCTGAGGCCGGGGGCCCACCAGCTCCGTTCACATCTGAATGGTCGCCCCGCTCAGGACCAGCTTCAGTGTGCGGTGCCACCGGCAGGGCCTCTCTGCCTTCATCGTCGATGATGAGGATTCGCGTAACGCCTCCAGCATGAGCGGAGACCCGAGAGGCGATCTGGTGTGGCGGCCAAGCGACATCGATGGACACGGGTATGACGACTACGACACCGTCTCAGGCCGAATTAGTCGACGGCTACGATAGAGACTCTTGGCGGGGGGAGGAACAGATCGGGAGCGGACTGCTTCTCCGCATCCTTGAAGCGTGCGATCGGTGGTATGAACTCAGAAACCGTTGGCGAGAGGGAGGATCTGGGAAATCGGCGGATGTTTCAAAACGAGCGTTAGGCGAGGTCCTTTGGCTCCAGGCTTTCGCCTTTCAGCGCTTCCAGCCGCCGGGCCATCACCTCCGCGCGCAGGTCGTAGTGAGACCCGTGCCAGGCGGCAACGCCGGCTCGCAGGATGATGGCCTGCGGCGAGGCGTGTACGACTCCGACTCGCTCGGCGATGTAGCGGGAGAGTGGACGGGACTGGACCACGTCTACCAGGTAGACCGGAACGTCTCGGTGAAGCCGGAGCAGCGACCGCATCTCTTTATATGCGATGTCGCTCGTGGGGCAGATCGGGCTGTGTTTGTAGACCACGGCCAACGGCTCACCCAGGGCGGATGCGACGTCGGCTTGGGTGGCAATTGTATGCATGCTCAGAACGTAGCAGGGTTGTGATCGCCCATCTACGTCAGCCGCATGCGCTGCAGCAGACCCGTGAAACGGGGATCGGAGCGGAGTGGATCGAAGATGGGCTCGATGCGCAGGTACGCCAGCCAACCCCGGCGATCCTGGTGAGCTCTCTCCAACAGGTCGAACGAGGCGTCCACCTCACCCAGCGCCAGCTGGATCATTGCCGGGGCGACCGGTGAGACGTACCGCGTGCGCTGCCGCTCCTCCAGCTCGTGCAGCACCGCTCGGGCCTCGTCTGCCTGGCCCCGTAGTGCGGCAACCTGGCCCAGTCCGGCAAAGGAGAGCAGGTCGGTCTCCGAGTTTGCCACCGCCTCTCTAAAGGACGCGGCGGCTTCGTCGTACAGCCCTTGCTGGGCATAGACCAGCCCGAGGAGGCGATGAGTCTCTTCCGAGGTGGGATTCATGACCAGCGCCCGCCGAAGATGGTCCAGGGCTGCGTCGAAGTGGCGGGCATAATACTGTAGCCACCCCATGCTGCGCCGGATGGACACCGAGAGGGGATCGAGCTCGATTGCCGCACGGCCTTCGGCCAGCGCTTCCTCGAATCGGCCCATGGCCACAAGGAACCAGGAGTGCCACTGGCGCGCGGTCGAGTAGCGGGGGTTCAGCTCGATCGCCCGGTTGAACTCGCGCTCGGCACCCACCCAGTCCCAGTCGTAGATGAACGTGACCCAGGCCAACGATGTATGGGCCTCAGCCAGAGTCTCATCCAGCGCGATGGCCTTGCGAGCCTCCGCTTTCGCGCGCTCCATCCCCTCGACGACCGGTGCACCGCGATAGTCGAGATCCAGGGCATACGAATCGGCCAGTCCGCTGTAGGCCAGTGCATATCCGGGATCCTCCTCGATGGCCTGCTCGAAGAATCGAATTCCCTCCTTGATGGCAGACTGGCTGCGCCGGTTCCACCAGAAGCGTCCCTTGAGATACAGGCTGTAGGCGCGCACGTTCGCGGTGTACCGCACCGGGGTGGGATCGCCCAGCTCGCCGAGCAGCGTCGAGCGCAAGGTTCGCACGATGGTGCCGGCGATCTCGTCCTGAATGGCGAATACATCCGCCATCTCCCGGTCGTAACGCTCCGACCAGAGCGTCCGCCCGTCGGCGACGTCTGCCAGCTGGACCGTAATCCGGAGTTGGTTTCCTGCCCGCCGCACGGTGCCCTCGAGCACCGCTGACACGTCGAGCCGGGCACCGATTGTCCGGACGTCCTGCTGCGCGTTCTTCAGGGCGAAAACCGAGGTTCGCGAGGCGACACGCAGCCCTTCGACCTTGGTGAGGGCGGTGATGAGCTCGTCCGTGATACCGTCGCTGAAGTATTCGTTCTCCGGGTCCGCGCTGGAGTTGACGAAGGGCAGCACGGCAATGGCCCGGCTCTCGGGACCGACCGAGGCGGGCGCCGGCGGGGGCGCCGCCAGGGCGTCGCAGAACTCCGCCATCGACGAGAAGCGGTCTCCCGGTGTCTTGGCCATGGCCCGTTGGAGACTCAGCTCCACGGCAGCCGGAACCATAGGACGCAAGGACCGGATCAGGGGCGGAGCCTCTATCGCGTGCCGCGCCATGGTGGCTCGTGCGCTGGAGCCGGAGAAGGGCGGCGAGCCGGCAAGCATTTCGAACAGGACGCACGCCAGGCTGTAGATGTCGCTGCGCCCATCGAGATCGCGGTCCGCGCTCGCCTGTTCCGGACTCATGTAGGCCGGAGTGCCCACGGCAAAACCCCGGTCCGTGATGTAGACATTGTCGCCACCGGCGGCAGAGATGGCCGTAGCCACGCCGAAATCGGCCACGACCGGCTCTCCCTCCTGGAGCAGAATGTTCTCCGGCTTGATGTCGCGATGGATCACGTTGTGCCGGTGGGCGTAGCCCAGCGCCGCAGAGATGGCCTGGGTGATCCTGACCGCCGCATCGATGGGGAGGGCGCCTTCCTTTGTGAGCCGGTCGCGCAGGGTCTCGCAGCCGGCATAGGGCATCACGAAGTAGAGCATCCCATCGAATTCGCCGGAATCGTGGACCGGCAGGATCTGAGGATGAGACAGCCGGGCGGCGATACGGATCTCGCGCAGAAAGCGCTGAGGCTCGTACGACGCGCCACCGCTTCCCGGGAGCAATACCTTGATTGCGACCTTACGGACGTGCCTGAGGTCTTCGGCCAGATAGACCGCTGCCATACCCCCATGACCGATCTCTTCTTCGATGCGGTATCGGTCCGCAAGGGCGGCGCGCAAACGGTCCGGAAAGGGAGGCACGCAGTCTTAGCTCCGTGAAAGCAATCCTTACTAACGTACAATCCTTGCCAGTTGTTTCCTTCGTGCTCCTGGAAGCCCTCTACCTGGGTCTCTGGCTGCGCTCAGGACGTGTATGCGAGGGTAGTAGGGCGAGGAATTTCCCGATGCTACCGAAGTATCGCGCCGAGTCCACATCGAACGCGTCGCCATGGCCGCCCTCCAGCTCCACGAACACCTTGGGCTCTCGCGCCGCCTCAAATAAACGCCGTCCGTGTGCCGGCGGAATCACTTCGTCTCGGGAAGCGTGGAGGAAGAGCTTGGGAGCCGCGATACCGGCCACCTTGTCGAGGGAGCCGAACCGGCTTCGGGCGATCCGCCGGACCGGTATATAAGGATAGAGCTCCTGGCCACGATCGACCGCCGAGGTGAGGGCGCCCTCTACAATGAGCCCGGCCGCCGGCACCCGGCTGGCCAGATCGATGGCGACTGCCGAGCCGAGCGAGTGACCGAAGAGGACAATCCGGTCGGCCGGCACTCCGAGGTCCTCTCGGAGGTAACGGTACGCGGCATCCGCATCCCGGTAGAGGCCTTCCTCGCTCGGCGATCCGCCACTCTCACCGTATCCGCGATAGTCGAAGGCCAGGAGGCTCAGGCCGAGACCCCGCAGTCCCGCATAATGAACCGGCCGGTCGAACTCGGAGAGGTTGCCCGCGTTTCCATGACAGATGAGCAGCCATGGGCCGGTCGAGTCCGCTCCTTCGGGCATGACCCACGCTACCAGCGTTACCCCGTCTACCGTCGGAATCTCAACCCGCTTGACCGGAAGCCCGAGGCGGGCCGGCGGCGGGATGAGAGTACGTTGCTGGCCAGGGAAGTAGATGAGGTGGGATTCGAAGAACCAGAGCAGGGCCAGAATGCAGAGGTACAACCCCACAGCAACGCCAATGGTCCAAGTCATTCGCTGAAACCGTGTCCTCGGCGCCGCGTCACGCGGAATAGTACCGGCCTCCGGACTTAGCCATCTCGAGCAGCGACGGCGCGGGGCGGAAGCGCTCGCCGAAATGTTCCTGGAGCTGGTAGAGCGTCTCGACGACCCGCTCCGGCCCCACGTCATCGATCATCCGGAGCGGGCCGCCCCGAAACGCGGGGAACCCGATCCCGAAGATCGCGCCGATATCGCCGTCGCGCGGGCTGCGTACTACCCGGTCGGCACACGCAAGTGCCGCTTCATTCAGCATGGAATACACCAGACGCTGTCCAACCACCTCGGCATCGGGTCCGTCGCTCGGGCGCACGGCCAGCAACGGATAGACGCTGCGATCGACCCCGGCCTTGTGCCCCGCCTTGTAGTGGTAGAAGCCGCGACCGTTCTTCCGGCCCAGACGGGTGGCGCCGAGCATCCGGGCCAGTGACGCGGCCGGCTTCATCCGGTCGCCGAACGCCTCGTGCATTACGCTCCCGGCTTTGTGCGCCACGTCCAGCCCCACTTCATCCAGCAGGGCCACCGGACCAACCGGGAACCCGAACTCGGTCATGGTAGCATCGATCAGCTCGATGCGCACGCCTTCCTGGAGCAGGTGCCCGGCCTCATTCAGGTAGGGCGAGAGAATGCGATTTACCCAGAAGCCCGGCCGATCCGCCACCACGATGACGGTCTTTCCCATCCGTCGTCCAAACCGGACCGCGGTCACGATCGTATCGCGGCTGGTGGCCTCGGTCGGAATGACTTCCAGCAGCGGCATCCGGTCGACAGGAGAAAAGAAATGCATGCCGAGGACGCGCTCTGGATGGCGGGCGCGCGCGGCGATCTGATGAATGGGGATGGTGGACGTGTTGGTGGCGAATATGGTGTCGGACCGGATCTTTGTTTCCACTTCGGCCAGCACCTGGCGCTTGACCTCCAGCTCCTCGAACACCGCTTCGATGACCAGATCGGCCCGGCTGAACCCGCTGAAGTCGGTGCCTCCGGAGAGGAGGGCACTCAGACGCTCGTATTGGGGCCGGGTCAGCCGGCGGCGCGTCAGGCGCTCCTTCAGAAGCCCGGTGGCGGACTTCAGGCCTTTGCCGACCCGGGTCAGGTCGGAGTCCTTGAGCCGGGTATCAACCTCCACGTTCAGGACCGCGGTGGCAGCGATCCCGGCTCCCATAAAACCCGAGCCGACCACACCGAGCCGGCGAATCTGTCGCGGGACAGCCGAGCCGGGGCGAACCCCGTCATCCTTCTTCAACGCGGTAGTGGCGAAGAATATCTGCACCAGCTTGCGGGACACGCCTCCCACCGCAAGCTCACCGAAGGCCCGGTGCTCCTCGGCCAGTCCGGCGGTAATGCCCTGCTCCAGGCCCACCCGGACTGCCTCGAGAGCGGCCAGCGGAGCGGGATAGTGTCCGCCAGTCTTCTTCAGCACCTCTTTCCGCGCGCCGCGATAGACCAGTTGGCGCCCCGCTGCCGTGCGGTCGAAGATCAACCCGGCAAAACCTGCCTTCTGCTGCCGGGTGGGAAGCCCCTGACGCGCCAGCCGGTCCGCGGCCGAAATGGACACCTGCCGGAGAATGCTCTTGGGAACCACCTCGTCAACCAGTCCCAGTCTGAGTGCCTTCTGGGCCCGCTCGGTCTTGCCGGTCAGGATCATATCCAGTGCGGCTCGGGCTCCGATCAGCCGGGGTAGACGCTGGCAGCCGCCCGCTCCTGGAATGAGGCCCAGCTGAACCTCGGGGAGGCCCAGCACCGTCTTTGGATGATCTGTGGCGATTCGGTAGTGACAGGCCAGCGCCACCTCGAGGCCCCCGCCCAGGCAGGCGCCGTGGATGGCGGCCACGATCGGTTTCTGGAAGGTCTCGAGCCGGCTGACCGTTTCCTGCCCCTCGAAGCTCAATCGCTCCGCCTCGGCCTGGGTTCCGATAGCGGTGAATTCCTCGATATCAGCGCCGGCGATGAAGTTGTCTGCCTTACCCGAGATCAGCACCACCGCGCGGGTGAGGGAGTCCTCCCGCAGGCGGCCCAGCAATGCCTCCAGCTCGGTCTTTACCGCCGAGTTGAGCTTGTTGACCGGCTCGCCGGGGAGATCGAAGGTGACGACTGCAATGCCATTCTCGATGTTTGTGGCGAAGGCGGGCATGGTCATCGGGCTATTGGCTGTGGGCTATGGGCTACTCCGTGCACCGTGTAGCTCCCACTCCATGGCCGATCTTCCATACGGCCAATAGCCAATAGCCCATAGCCCATAGCCTTCATATCCTCTCCAAAACCATCGCATACCCCATTCCGCCCTGAGCACAAATAGAGAGCAGTCCGAACTGCACGTCACGCCGGCGCATCTCGTTGGCGAGGGTGGTGACCAGCCGCGCGCCGGTGGCGGCAAACGGATGCCCGATGGCGATTGACCCTCCCGAGACGTTGGTGCGTTCCCAATCGACCTCGCCGACGGGGCCCGGCAAGCCGAGACGATCGGCCCACGCCTGCGAGCCCCAGGCTTGTACGTTGGAGAGCACCTGGGCGGCAAAGGCCTCGTGTATCTCCACCAGGCCCAGCTCGCTCCAGGTGATCTCGGCCCGTTCCAGCGCCTTGGGAACCGCGAAGACCGGACCCATCAGCAGCTGCCAGCCTGGGTCTACCGCGCTGACCGCATAGCTCCTGATGTACGCCAGCGGCTGGTGACCCAGCGCCTTTGCTTTCTCCTCCGCCATGAGCAACACTGCCGCGGCGCCATCGGTGAGCGGAGAGGAGTTGCCCGCCGTGACGGTGCCGTACTTTCGGTCGAACACTGGTTTGAGCTTGGCGAGCGCATCCAGCGAAGTATCGGAGCGCACGCCGTTGTCACCGGTGATGACCTGGTCCATCTCCGGCCCGCTGAACCAGGGTGCGATCTCTGCCGTTAGCCGGCCATCGGCGGTTGCCGCGGCGGCGCGCTGATGGCTCATCAGCGCGAGCCGGTCCTGCTCTTCCCGGCTGATGGCGTTTTCCTTGGCCATCTTCTCGGCCGATTGCCCCATCGACTCGCCGGTGGAAGGCTCGGCGATAGCGGGGGAAACCGGGATCAAGTCGCGGGGGCGCGTCCGGCTCATCGCCGCAATCCGGCCGCCAAAGCTGCGCGCCTTGCTGGCATCGACCAGAACCTGACTGAAGCGGCGGGAATGCAGGATGGGTATGTCGGAGAGCGACTCGACGCCACCGGCGAGTACGGCGTCCGCGTGACCCAGCAGGATCTGGTCGGCGGCGTTGTTGATCGCCTGCGCCGCGGAGGCACAGGCACGATTCAACGTGTAGGCGGGTACGCTCGGCGGCAGCTGCGGCAACAGGCTCACTTCGCGAGCCACGTTGGGCGTCAGGGCGGAAGGCACCACCTGGCTGAACACGACCTCGTCGATCTCGCGACCGTCGATCTCGCTGCGATAAAGCAGCTCGCGCACGGCGTGGCGGGCCAGCGCCGTGGCGGACACGTCCCGAAAGACGGTGCCACTCTTGGTAAAGGGGGTACGGACGCCGGCAATGATTGCGACCCGCCGGCCCCGGCGGGAGTCGAGCATGTTGCCCCTTGAATGAGAGAAGATGATAATAAACAACGTGAGAGGTGAGCAGTGAGCGGGCCCTTTCCCCCCGCCCGCTTACCGCTTACTGCTTACCGCTCACGCTTTTGAGCGACAACGCTGGCCACTGCGCGCCACCGTTCCGCGTCGACGGTCTCGAACACCTCACGCCCATGGGCCACCGTGAGGGGAGCCACCAGCCGAGCCAGCTCGCCGGAGCGCAGCAGGTGGTGCTCCGAGGTCGGGCCCCAGCCCGCCTCGCGCTGTGCCTCGAGAAACGTTTCCATTATGAGCCGGCCACCGGGCGCGACCAGCCCTAGGATTCTGGGCATGCTGGCTCGGTCAAGATAATTGAATACCAGGACCGCATCAAAACTACCGAACTCCGGCCAAGGGCCCTCCAGGTCGACCTCTCGCCATTCCACCGCGAGGTTTGCCGCGGCCGCGCGCTCGCGGGCAGTAGCGAGCTTGGCGGCATCGCGGTCGACGCCGACAACCTGCGCGCCGAGAGCCGCGGCGGCCAGGCCGTGGCGTCCCTGCCCACAAGCCAGGTCGAGCACCCTCGCCCCGGGTCGAATCACATGAGCGTGCCAGAAAAACCAGGTGCTGGGCCGGGTGGCCCGCGAGACGGAGCACAGAGTCATGGTAAGCGGTCCTCAGAGCGGGCGACGCTGGAGCAGCTCGCCATGCAGCCGGCGGATCTCCTGATCATCGGGGGTGGTATCAACGGAGCGGGCATCGCCCGAGACGCGGCGATGCGCGGACTGCGAACGATCCTGGTCGAGCAGAACGACCTTGGATCCGGCACCAGCTCGCGTTCCAGTCGCCTCATCCACGGCGGCCTGCGATATCTGGAGCAGGGTGAGCTCGGGATGGTGGTGCAGGCGAACCGGGAGAGGAGCACCCTGTTGCGGATCGCCCCGCACCTGGTGTGGCCACTCGCGTTCGTCTTCCCGGTGCATCGCGGAGACCGCGTCTCACGCTGGCGCCTGGCGGCTGGGATGCTGCTCTATGATGTGCTCGCACTGTTCCGCAATGTGCGACTACACCGGATGCTGGGCAAGCGGGGCATGCTCGAGGCCGAGCCAATGCTTCGCGACCGGGGGCTCCTGGGCGGCGCCCGGTACTACGACGCGCAGTGCGACGATGCCAGGCTGGTGATTGCTTCGGCTCGCTCGGCCATGCACCACGGCGCGCTGGTGGCCAACTACATGGCGGTGGTTGGTTTGGAAAGGACCGCCGGCCGAGTGATCGGAGCGCAGCTGGAGGATAGGCTCACCGGTGAGCGCGGGGTTGTGCGCGCCAGTGTAGTGGTGAACGCCAGCGGCCCCTGGGCCGACCAGGTGCGCCGGCTGGAGGATGCCGGGGTCACTCCGCTGCTGCAGCCCACGAAGGGCGTACACGTTGTCGTGGACCGCTCGCGGCTCGACAACCGCGACGCGGTGGCGTTTACCAGCCCGATAGACGGCCGGGTCATGTTCGTTCTCCCCTGGGGCGACCTCTCATATATCGGCACCACGGATACCGACAGCGCCGACTCACCGGATGACCTGATCGTCACCGGACACGACATCGTGTACCTGCTGCGATCAGCTAACGCGCGGTTCCCCAGCGCCCGGCTGAGTGTCGAGGACGTCCGAGCCACCTGGGCTGGACTCCGACCGTTGCTGCTCGATCAGGACCGCCAGACTACCTCCAGCCGGTCCCGCGAACACGCCATCGTGACCGGCTCGGGCGGAATGTTGACGGTGGTCGGAGGAAAGCTCACGACTTTCCGGTCAATGGCCGCTGAGGTGGTGGACAAGGCCATGCGGGAGCTGCGGCATCGTGACGGGAGGCCCCGCCACGGAGAAGCCAGCACCGACGAGGAGCCACTCCCCGGCGGTGAGACCGCGGATCTGAGTCAGTTTCGGGAGCGTGGACTGGAGCTCGGCATTCCCACGGTGAGCGTGGACCATCTGCTGCGGCACTACGGCACCGAGGCGGCGGGGATCTTCAACCTCGGCGGCGCCGACCGGCGACTCTTTCGCCGGCTAATGCCGACCCACCCTGCTATCGAGGCAGAAGTGATCCACGCGGTCCGTCGCGAGCTGGCCCAAACGGTGGAGGATGTTATGGTCCGCCGCTTTCATGCTTACTACGAGCATATCGAGCACGGCGTCCCCGCTGCGCGCCGGGTGGCCGAGCTCATGGGTGAGGAGCTCGGATGGGACCCGACCCGCGTCGAGGCGGAGGCGGAGCGCTATCGCGCCTTTGTCAGGGCTACCGTGCCCCAGGCTCCTGGGGGCTAAGTGGTGCGCGCGTCAGCGCACAACGATGCGGCCGATCATTCCGACCGTGGAGGCGGCACTCGCGTGGATGTTGCAGTAATACCGATAGGTGCCGGCTGCGGGAAAGGTGACCGCGTAGGTACCTGCCGCCTGGGTGGGGCTGCTGGTGAACCCGGGCGGTGGATTCGAGGTGGCGTTATGCGCCACGGCCCCGGCGGACCAGGTCCATGTCACGGTTCCACCCACGGCGAGCGTGTCAACCGCAGGACCGGTCGTCTGGTTTCGGTCGCTCCGGAAGAAGTTGTTGCCCACGGTGATGGCGATCGTCGAGGGGGCTGGCGGCGTCACGAGCGCCGTGGCATTGAAGGTGAGAGGCGATCCGGTGAGGCCGTCCGCCGTGGCGGTGATGACGATCGGTCCTTCAGCCCCACCTGCCGTCACGTTCACCGATGACAAGCCCGACGCGTTACTCGCAACCGAGGGGCTCGACACGGTGCCGCCGGTAGCCGCCCAGGCGACTGCAACCCCCTGAACCCCATTTCCGTGTTGATCGGTCACTTGGGCCTGAACCGGCGAGGCGAGCTGGGTGGAGACTTCCCCGGTCTGCCCGTCTCCGCCCGCCTTGGCGATGGCAGTCGCGGCATCGGCCACGCCGGTGGCGGTGAAGGTCACCGGAGAGCCGCTGGCGCCGGCCAGGCTGGCAGTGGCCGCCTGAGAACCCGATACCGTGCCCAAGGTCCACTCGGTGGCTGCCGCCCCGCTCGCGTCGGTTACGGCAGAAGATGGGCTCATCGAGCCGCCGGCTGCCGTCGTGGACCAGGCGACGGTGGCGCCGGGTGAAGGGGAACCGTCTTCCGTGACGACCACAGTCAATGGGTCGGCCAGTGGCTGTCCCACGATCCCGGTTTGTCCGTCGCCAGCGGTCTTCGAAATCGCGGTGGTTGGAGGTGGCGTCCCCCCGCTCCCTCCACCACAACTCGATACGAAGATGCCAAATATGAGCACCTGGGCGAGCGGTCCTGCCGAGAGTTTAGTCATGAGGGTGACGATACTAGAATGCCTCTCGCCCGTCTTGTAAGATCTTAGCAGCCCGGGCGGAGCGTTCTCCATTGCTCCCGGACCGTTATCTTTCCTTAAATGCACTTTAACTGGGATTGACTGGTGGATCCGAACGTGTTCGAGACGGCCAACGCGGGCTTCGCGCAGGCCATGTATGAGGAGTTCCTTCGGGACCCGGCTGCCGTAGGCCCGGAATGGCGCCGCCTGTTCGAGAGCGGGGTAGTTGGGGAGAAAGACGGCGGGGCAGCGGGGCAGGCTGCCAGCGGGGCAGCGGGGCAGCGGGGCGGTGGAATCACACCGGACGGCTCCAAAGCTGATGGGTCAGCCAGTGTGACTCCGCAGAGTACAGATGCTCCGCCAACAACTGCCGCGCTGCCCCGCGGCCCAGCTGCCCAGCCGATCAAGGGTCCTGCCGCCAAGCTCGTGGCCAATATGAACGAGAGCCTGACGGTCCCTACGGCCACCACGTTTCGCGAGCTGCCGGTCTCCGTCCTCGAGGAGCAACGCCGCCGTCTCAACACCGGACTTCAGGGGGCGGGCCGGTCGGAGAAGATCTCCTTTACTCACCTGATCGCCTACGCCATCGTCCAGGCCACCAAGCACCAGCCGGTCATGGGCCACACTCTCGTCATGCGCGACGGGACGCCCTACCGGGTGCAGCCGGAGGGGATCGCACTCGGCCTTGCCGTGGACATCCAGCGGAAGGACGGCAGCCGCGGGCTCGTGGTGCCGGTGATCAAGCGGGCCGACACGATGGACTTTGCAGCCTTTCACTCGGCCTATGAAAGCCTGGTCGAGAAGGCGCGCACCAACAAGCTGATGCCGGACGACTTTGCCGGCGCAACGATGTCGCTCACCAACCCAGGTGGTCTCGGGACGGTGGCCTCAGTTCCGCGGCTCATGGCCGGCCAGGGGAGCATCATCGCCGTTGGCGCCATCGGATACCCGGCTGAATTCTCCAGCCTGTCGGACGAAAAGCTTCGCGAGATGGGGATCAGCAAGGTCATGGCGGTCACCAGCACCTACGATCACCGGATCATCCAGGGTGCCGAGTCAGGCGCGTTCCTCGGAATCGTGGACCGCCTGCTCCAGGGCGAGGAGGGCTTCTTCGAGCTCATCGCCGAGAGCCTGGAGCTGTCGCCGGTGAGCTACCAAGTAGCCAAGCCGGCGTCAGGCCTGAAGCCGTCTCGTGATCCAGCCGCACCGGAGATGTTGTACCACGTCGCTGCTGCCATGGCCCTGGTAAAGGCCTTCCGCATGCACGGCCACCTGGCCGCGCGGCTCGATCCTCTCGGCACCGACCCCATCGGGGACCCCGCCCTCGATCCCGGCCCCCTCGGGTTGACCCCGGAGATCATGGCGACGATTCCGTCCAAGGTGCTTCGGACTGCCGTGCCAGGACAAACCCTGGCCGAATCGCTGCCCTATCTCCAGGCGACCTACTGCGGCACCATGGCGTACGAGATCGAGCACATCTCGACCCATGAGGAGCGCGTCTGGCTGCGGGAAAAGATCGAGTCCGGCGCCTATCGCAAGCCGCCC
>DATBSM010000105.1:0-2354 GCA_036559785.1 Gemmatimonadales bacterium | reverse complement strand
CCCGTCTGCGCTGGTAACCTCTGTAACCTGAGCCATGACTGACACCTTGAGCGCCCCGGCCCCCTCTGCCGAGGAGTTGCGCGAGGAAGTAGAACGCCTCAGGCTGCTGCATTCCATCAGCCTGGAGTTCAGCGCGTCCCTGGATTTCGACGAGCTTCTCCCCCGCGTCTTCCAGCGAGTGCTCGCCGCGCTTGGGGCCGAAGGCGGATCGCTCTGGATCGCTGAGGGGGACATCCTGCGCTGCCGGCTGGCCGAAGGTGGCGCGGGCCATAAGCTGGTCGGGGCACAGGTACCGGTGGGAACTGGATTCATTGGAGACGTGGCCCAGCGGCCCAGGACCACGATCGTGACCCGTGCGCTTGAAGATCCTCGCTACGAGCCCCGGGTCGACTCCGCCGAGATGTTGGCCACCACGGTCATGGCAACGGCAATGGTGGCGGGTGGCGTCACTGTCGGAGCGATCCAGATCTCCAACAAGCTCACGGGAGATGGGATCTTCGACGAGCGGGATCGTGAGCTGCTCGAAGGACTCGCATCCAGCGCCGCCACCTCCCTTCGCAACGCTCAGCTGCACACGGTCGAGAAACGAGCCCGCGATCTCGCCCTTCTGCTCGAAATCAGCCGCGAGATCACGGCGACACTCGACCTGGACCGGGTGCTCAACTCGGTAGTGAATCTGGCCTCCAGGGCCCTCAGCTTCGATCGTGGCGCTGTCGGGTTGTATGAGAAGGGCGAATGTGAGATCCGGGCGGTTGCCGGCGTGGAGAAACTGGATCCCAAGGATCCCAAACTGAAGGATCTGATCGCTCGGGCGTCCTGGGCCGCGGGCCGGGGAGAGCAGCTCTACCTGGTCGACCGGACCGACCCCGCATCTGATGCCGAGCGCATGTTCCTCACCATCTTCGGTCCGGATCTCGAGGCGGATGGGGTGGAGAGTGGGCTCTATCTCCCCCTGAAAGACGAGGAGGGAGTGCTCGGGGTGCTGGTGTTCGAGGCCGCCAGGCCGGAGTTTGCCGCGCCAGTCCAGTTGGAAGTCGCCGCTATTCTCGCCAATCAGACCGCCGTAGCCCTCCGGAACGCACAGCTATACCACCAAGTCCCAATGGTGGATGCGCTCGGCGCGCTGGCCGCCAGGAAGCGGGCGCTCCTGGCGGTTCCCCGGCGGAAGCTGCAGCTCTATGCCGGGGTCACACTCGCCCTGCTTGCGGCCGCGCTGCTCATTCGATGGCCGTTTCGGGTGGTCGGCACAGAGGCGACCTTCCGGCCGATGGCTCTAGCCCCGGTGCGGGCGCTGGTTCCTGGAGTCGTGGAGCGGATCCTGGTGAAGGAAGGCGATCTGGTCGAGCGCGGTACTCCGCTGGCATCTCTCCGCTCCACCAGCCTGGCAAGCGATCGGGCGGCCACGGCCGCAGCGATCGCAGCCGCGGAGCGGCAGGCGGAGGTGGCTGCCAGCCAGGGCAACCCAGCTGAAGAGCGGCTCCACCGGATCCGCGGTGAGGCACTCCGCCAGGAGCTGGCATTGCTGGATGAAGAGGTAGGCCTGACGACGATACGGGCACCGGCGTCAGGGACCGTGCTGACACCCCACATGCAGGAGCGCGTCGGGGCTTCTCTGGAGGAGGGAGATCTGCTGCTGACTTTGGGGCGGACTGACTCCCTCGAGTTGGAGTTCGGCGTCGGCCAACGCGACCTGGCCCGGGTTCGGCCGGGGCAGCAGGTCCGGCTGCGGGTGGACGCTCTGCCGCAGCGCACCTTCGCCGGTAGGGTCAGCTCGGTCGGGCAACTTCCGGTAGATAGCGGACCGTTGGTCCGCTACCCGGTACGGGCCTTCCTGGCCAGTGAAGATGGCTTGCTCAAACCTCAGATGGCCGCGCACGTCAGGGTACTCACCGAGCCGGCGAGCACCCTGGACCGCCTCCTGCGGGCGCCCACTCGCTGGCTCCGATTGTTCTGGTGGAAATTATGGGGCTGAGAAGTGGCATCCTTGTTCTGGCCGTGATTCAGGCCTGCAGTAATCGGCCCGCTCCTCCGGCCGGGTCGGCTACGGAAACCGGAACCCTGGGAGCGGCCTCGGACGCCTCGATCGTTGCCGCCGACACCTCGACGGTACAGATCCGGCTGTCCCTTCCCTCTCAGCTCTACGTGGAGAGCGATGCTGCGATCTACTCCCGATCACCTGGCGTGGTCGAGTCGATCACGGTGGACCTCGGGAGCCGGGTTTCCGCCGGCCAGTCGCTGGCTCGCCTGGAAAGCGCCGATCAGCGCATCGCACTGGCGCAGGCCGAGGAGAAGTTTGCTAACACCAAGCAGTCGGTAGAGCGGCAGCGGGAGCTGAGGGCAGCCGGCGTGGTCAG
>DATBSM010000104.1:0-13227 GCA_036559785.1 Gemmatimonadales bacterium | reverse complement strand
AGCCCCGCGACGTGCTGGTTGGTTTCGATCAGCTGGACGAATACTGCGGGTAGCGGGAAAGTCGGGAAGGGCGGAAATGCGGGAACCGTGTTGTCATCCCCAACGAAGTGAGGGATCCAAAACCATCCAAGTCTGAGATCGCTCCTCCCTTCCTCGCTCCCTCCCGTCTTTGTCGCCCTTTCCTCCCCTTCCCGTCCTTCCCGTCCTTCCCGTAACGTTTTCTCCCCTCAGGCAACTAGCAATAGGTCGGCTACCCGCGCCGTGCTTGAAACGTCCTTCCCGAGGGGTCATCCATGATTTCGATTCGTCACCCGGCTCTGCTCACAGCCGTCTTGCTGATTCTTCCAGCCATGGCTTTCTCGCAGGCAGCAACGCCAACTCCCGGCCGGGGTGTGTGGGAACCGGTGAGCTACACCGAGGACATCAAGCTCACGGACGTCGCCTTTGTGACCCCCGATGTGGGTTGGGTCTCGGGTGATAAAGGCACGATCCTGCACACCAAGGATGGCGGTAAGACCTGGGAGGCCCAGCTCGGCGGTGACCCGGCGGCGACCGATCCCGTAATCGAGCGGCTCCGGTTCTTCGACGAGCGGCATGGTTGGGCCATCAAGGGCAAGAAACTGCTCGCCACCACGGACGGTGAGAGTTGGGAGGAAATCGCTCCGCTCCCCGAGCGAATGGGGGACTTCGTCTTCGTCTCTCCAACGGACGGCTTCGCGGCAGCAGGCCAGACGCAATACCTGCACGAGCCCCATAACATCTTCCGCACCCAGGACGGGGGACGGACCTGGACGCCAGGGCCCACGTGCGAGATGAAGGCCATGGTGGATGGGCTCACCAAGCAGGTCGGTTGCTATCTCGTTCGATTCCACTTCCCCAGCCGTTCGGTCGGCTACGCGATCGCGGAGGCCACCTGCATGGGGAGCTGCGGGCCACCGATCTTGGCTAAGACCGAGGACGGCGGGGATACCTGGCGGTTCTTCGTGGGACCGGGCGACGTGAAGGTGGCCGCTCTGCAGGACGTCTTCTTCACCGGCGAACAGACCGGGTTTGTGACCAGCTCAGAAAAGAAGCTGTATGCCACGGCCGACGGGGGAAATTCCTGGAAGGGCATCGTGGCCACCCCGGGGGAGCTGCTCCGTTTTGCCGATCCGGAGACCGGCTGGAGCTTCGCCAGGGAACACCTGGCCTTCTCCACCAACCGAGGAGGGCGCTGGTCCTCAAGGCCTCATCGGTTCGCTGCCGCTGTGAGGGGCCTCAGCTTCCCGCGACGCGACCGGGCATATGTGGTGGGCGACCACGGCATGATCATGCGGTACCGGATGCTCGGAGCGGCGGAGAAGACCGCCAGCGGAGCCCTCGCGGCGCCCGCCATGGCACCATATGCCACTCCCCTCGAAGGTCAGGCAGCGGAAGTGCTGGGGCTGCTCGAATCGGTGCAGCCGGTGGAAAACGGGAACACGGCAGAAGGTGGGTCGTCCGGCGAGACGGCAGAAGAGGAAACTGAGCAAGGCAATCCCGCCGCTGCTGGCTTCGCGATCGCCCCGCCCAAGCTCAAGAAGATGGATCTGCTGCTCACCGCGCTGGGCACCAGCGTCCCGTCATTCCTGGACCAGTTCGCGAACCTCAATCTTCTGGCCGCCCGGCTCCGGAGCGCGAGTGATCTGCCGGGCCGCCTGGCCGAGCTGCAAGCCGCTCTCACCGCCGTGAAGAAGGCGAACGATAAGGCCGCGGCTCATGCGGCCCTCACGCAGGCGTTCACCGCTGCCCAGCAGCTCCACACGGCTGCGTCAGTCGCTACCCAGAAGCAGCTCCCCGCCGCCGGCTCAACCGCGCCGGTCGGGGAGTCGAGTGCTGAACCGCCCGAGCAATCCAGTGAATCAACCGAGGAAACCGAGGAGTAGGAGAGACTATGCCAAACACGAGGACTGCTCGCATCGCAGGAATTTCCGTGACCCTGCTCCTGGCCGCCACCACAGTCCTGCAAGCGCAAGGCAGCAAGCCGGGCGTACCAACCAGGGTCGGCGTGCCCGCCGCCGGCGCAGCCGGTCAGCCGGCCACGGCGAGTCAGGTGAACCCCACTACGGTCGCTCTCGCGCCCGGTGTGCTGCTCCCGTGCTGCATCGTGGAAGGAGTCGAGAGTTCAGCCAGGGAGGGGAGTTTTCTGGTGGTCAAGAACACCAACACCGGTGCGCGGGAGCGGGTCAAGATGGGGAAATCGGGCTCCGCGGCTACATCGTCCAAGTTCCGGCCGGGCCAGGGGGTGGCCATGAGTCTGGATAGGACGAAGCTCGCTATCACGCCGTTCCCGGTCGAGGAATACAAGAGGAAGGAGATCAACGGTAACAGTTCGTGGGTGATGAAGACGTGGGTGGTCGTGTCCAAGGATGGGCGTCTGGATGGCAAGACGAACATCAAGACCTCCGAAGCAATGCGCGGATTCACCGGCGGCGTCGAGGTGGTGCTGACTGACAGGGCAGGGAACATCCTCCATCAGACCCAACTCCGCACCTACGGGGTAAACGGCACCGCTATGGGAGGGAAGAGCGAGCGAACCGTGAATTGGAACGAGACCGTCCCGGCCGACGCGCTCAACAAGGTCAGTGCGGTCGTCGTTCACCACTCCTACGAGCCCAAGGTGCGGCTGGCCGCCGGGATCGGATGGATCAAGGACAACTGGAAGTTGGTGCACAAGGTCTACAAGTGCGGGAAGGAAGTATACGATCTCGCGATGTCCGATTCGACCGGGAAAGACCAGCCGGCACCCCCGCCGCCGGCCCAGGGACAGCCGACGACCCAACCACCGGCCTCCGATACCTCGAAGATGGAGTGCCTGGAGAGCGCGGGAGAACTGGCGGATCAATTGGGCTATTGAGGCAGGTGCAGTGCGGAGCAAGCAGCGGGCTCGCGAGCGCGGGCCCGTTGGTTTTTGATGCCCGCTGAGCCGGATTGGTCCCGATCGCAGGCGTTGGGGCGGGCATTTTTTTTCGTGCTTTCGTGACTGTTTTCAGTCCTGCAATTTCCCGCCCCGTACTGCAACAGCCCGGTTCTCACCCCGTCTGTGTCTTCCCTATCGTGTCGTATGTCTCGCACCCGCCGCTTCATTCCAACCTCCGAATGGGAAGATGAGCGGCAGCTCCTCGGCCTCCGCGGCGAGCAGATCGCCATCGGGTTTCTCACCTCCTGCGGCTGGTCGGTCGAAGCGCACCGGTTCAGGCTGGGCCGCCACGATCTCGATCTCGTGATCCGGAAGGGGAACATGGTGGCCTTTGTTGAGGTGAAGGCCCGGCGCTCCAGCAGCTGCGGGACTGCCGTGGAGGCGGTCAGCCGGCGGAAGCAGCGCGACATCGCTCGGGTGGCCTCCGTCTGGCTGCTCCGTCACGGGAGGCCGAACGATGACTACCGCTTCGACGTGGTGGCCATCCAGGACATCCCTGGCGGTCAGCCCGTCAATGAGCACGTGCCGGACGCGTGGAGAATGTCGGGACCGCCCGGTGTCTATTAGAGTGACCGAAAATCAGTCACATCCTGACTATTGCTTCGGCAAGCGTTCGGTAGTAAGTTGGCTTTCAGTTTCTACTGTGTATCAAAATCGGTCACTTTTTCATAACGAGGAAGCAAATGGCTGACGAAACCCGGCTCGCAACCGACCGCCGGAAGGCTCTCGGGCTCGCCATCTCCCAGATCGAGAAGCAACTCGGGAAGGGATCCATCATGCGGATGGGCACCGATTCGCCTCGAGTCAGGGTGGCGGCCATTCCCACCGGGGCCATCAACCTCGACGCGGCCACCGGCGTCGGCGGCATCCCCCGGGGGCGGATCACGGAGATCTACGGTCCGGAGTCGTCTGGTAAGACCACCCTCACGCTGCACCTGGCGGCCAACGTCCAGAAGGCGGGCGGCGTGGCGGCGTACGTCGATGCGGAGCACGCCCTCGATATCGATTATGCCAAGAAGCTCGGTGTCGACATCGAGAATCTGCTGGTCTCGCAGCCGGACACCGGCGAGCAGGCTCTCGAGATCGTCGAGATTCTGGTCCGCTCCGGAGCGGTGGACATCGTGGTCATCGACTCCGTGGCCGCGCTGGTTCCCAAGGCCGAAATCGAAGGCGAGATGGGGGAGAGTCATATGGGACTCCAGGCTCGGCTGATGAGCCAGGCCCTTCGGAAACTCGCCGGCTCCATCAATCGGTCCAATTGCGCGGTGGTGTTCATCAATCAGCTGCGCGAGAAGATCGGGGTCATGTTCGGCAATCCGGAAACCACCACCGGCGGCAAGGCGCTCAAGTTCTACGCCTCTCTACGGCTGGACATCCGCCGCATTGGACCCGTCAAAGAGCGAGAGACGGTCGTCGGCAACCACGTCCGGGTGAAGGTCGTCAAGAACAAGGTCGCCCCACCGTTCCGCCAGGCCGAGTTCGACATCATGTTCGACGAAGGTATCAGCCACACCTCGCTCCTGGTGGACCTGGCCGCCGAGGCCAACATCATCCAGAAGTCCGGCGCCTGGTACTCTTATGGCGACCAGCGCATCGGCCAGGGTCGGGAAAACGCGAAGCTCTTCCTCCGCGATAATCCGGTACTCATGGCCGAAGTCGAGGGAAAAGTGAAGGAGCTCCTCGGCATGCGGGCTCCGGTCGGCGTGGGGGCAGGCGAGGAAACGGACGAATAGTCCATGGCGCCTGCCTCGACACTTACGGCGATCGACCCAGATCCGCGCCGCCCGGGGGCGGTTCGTCTCGAAATCGACGGTATCCGCTTTGGGGCGATTCCCCGCGAGCTCGTGGGAGCGGAGGGATTGACCGTAGGCCGGCTGGTCGACGCCGAGCTGCAGGAGCGCCTGGGGGCGGCCGCGGATCTCGAGGCCGCCTATCGGACGGTGCTGCGCTGCCTGGAGCTCCGGGCCTACGCCCGGAACGATCTGGGACGGCGGCTCGTCCGGAAGGGCCACCCGAGGCAGGCCGTGGACACGGCGCTCGAGCGGGCCGCTGGTCTGGGCCTGCTCGACGATGCCGCGTATACCCGGAACTACGTGCAGACTCGAGCGGCGCGAGGGCGGGGACCGTTACGACTCACTCGCGACCTCCTGGCCATGGGAGTCCAGCGATCGCTGATCGATGGCGCGCTCGCCGCCGAGTGGCCGGAGGGAAGCGATCGCTCGTCGATGCCGCTGGTGCTTGCTACCAAGCGCGCGGCCCAGCTTGGCGCCCTCCCGCGCCAGACCAAGAGGCGGCGAGTGCTTGCCTATCTGGCTCGGCGAGGCTTCTCGGGGAGGGACGTGACGGACATCGTTGAAAAGGTGGTATAGCTCTCTATATTTCCCTCCATGCAATCCAGCACAATCCGGCGGCTGTTTCTCGACTTCTTCGTCGCCAACGGGCACCGCGAGGTGCCTTCTTCGTCGTTGGTGCCCGCCGACGATCCGACGCTGCTCTTCACTAATGCTGGAATGGTGCAGTTCAAGCGCACCTTTCTCGGCCAGGAGCAGCGCGACTACGTCCGGGCCACCACCTGCCAGAAATGCGTGCGCGCGGGCGGTAAGCACAACGACCTGGAACAGGTCGGGCACACCAAACGGCACCACACCTTCTTCGAGATGCTGGGCAACTTTTCCTTCGGCGACTACTTCAAGCGCGAGGCGATCGCGTACGCCTGGGAGTTCGTCACCAGTCCGTCCTATCTCGGCATCTCACCCGATCGTCTCCGGATTACGGTCCATCACACCGATGATCAGGCCCGGGTGCTGTGGCGGGAGATCTCAGGCCTGCCGGACCATCGGATCTATGGCCTGGGTGACAAAGACAACTTCTGGCAGATGGGCGACACCGGGCCCTGTGGTCCGTGCTCGGAGATTTATGTGGATCTGGAGGCGGGGCGGGTGCCCTCTGGGCGCGTGGGAAGCGGGGAAGCGGGGAAGAATGAGATTATTGCCCAAGCGGACTTCGAGCGGCTCGCCGAAGAGGGGCGCTTTCTCGAGATCTGGAACCTGGTCTTCATGCAGTACGACCGGTCGGCCGACGGCACATTGACGCCGCTGCCGAAGCCGTCGGTAGACACGGGCGCCGGCCTGGAGCGCATCGCGGCCGTGATGCAGGGCGAGGACGACAACTTTCACACCGATGTGTTCCTGCCGCTGATCGAGCGGGTCGGCGAGCTGGTGGGCCGGTCGTACGATCGGAGCGCGGAGGAACGGGCTTCTTACCGCGTGCTGGCTGACCACGCGCGCGCCGTCACCTTCCTCCTGGCCGACGGTGTGTTCCCCAGCAATGAGGGCCGGGGTTATGTGGTGCGCCGTATCCTTCGCCGGGCGGTCCGCCATGCCTACCTCCTAGGGCGTCGGGAGCCTACGCTGGCACCGCTGACCGACATCGTTGTGCGGCAGATGAGCGACATTTATCCCGAGCTCGTGGCAAAGGCAGCGGAGATCCATGCCACCACCGAGGCGGAGGAGCGACGGTTCCTTGACACGATCGAGGGGGGCCTCGGTCGACTGGAGGAGATCTTCGCGTCCGGTACAACGACGATTGGAGGAGATGAGGCCTTCAAGCTCTATGACACCTTTGGATTCCCCATCGACCTCACCGAGATCATCGCGGGTGAGCGGGGGGTCGGGGTGGACCTCGCCGGCTTCGAGCGGGCCCTGGAAGAGCAGAGAAATCGCTCTCGGACAGCTCGGGTCTCCGGGCCGCTACAGGCGACCAGTGCAGGTCTGGCCTTAACCGGATCGGGCAGCCTCGAGGCACCAGCGGTGCATGTCAATCCCGCAGGCAAGTGGCGCACGGTCAAGCGAGGCAAACAGAAGTTCGTGGGCTACGGCGCTACCGAGGCCGATACCGATGTCCTCGCATTCCGGCAGGAGGGGCCGCGGGTGGAGCTGGTGCTCAAGGAAAACCCTTTCTACGTGGAGTCGGGCGGTCAGGTAAGCGATATCGGCGTGGTCGAGGGCAAGGACTGGACGCTTCAGGTGGACAGCGTGCGCAAGGACCCCAAGGGGACCGTCCTGGGTGGAAGCTTTGGCTCGGAGTTCGAGCCGACTACGCTGCACGCCGCGGTCGACGAACCCCGGCGGCACGACATCGAGCGCAACCACAGCGCGACCCATCTGGTTCATTACGTGCTTCGTCGACGGCTCGGCACCCATGTGCGGCAACAGGGCTCCCTGGTTCAGCCGGACCGTCTACGGTTCGACTTCTCTCACCATGGGCCGCTAGATCCCCCCTCCCTCCAGGCGATCGAGTCGGAGGTGAACGATCTCATTCTGGCCAACGATGTGGTCTCCACCCGCGAGCTGCCCTACGCCGATGCGCTCGCGCTGGGCGCCATGGCGTTCTTCTCGGAGAAATACGGCGACGTGGTCCGGGTGGTTCAGATGGGACCGTCTATCGAGCTCTGTGGTGGCACCCATGTGCGGACCAGCGGGCAGATCGGCACCTTCCGCTTCTCCGGCCAGTCGGGAGTGGCCGCCGGCGTGCGCCGGATCGAGGCTGTCACCGGCAGCACCGCTCTCCGGGCGGTCCGTGAGCTGGAGCAGCGGGTGGCGTCGGTGGCCGAAGCGCTGAAGGCGCAGCCGGAGCACCTCGTGCGCCGGGTCGAGCAGCTCCTGGAGGAGCGTGCGCGCCTGGAGGCGCGTCTGGCAGAAGCGCTCCGGACCGCCCCGGGAGCCGCGGTGGGAGGAGACGTCTCCAGTGTCGCGGGCGTAGAGCTTACGATCGCGCAGACCGCCACTGAGGATCGAGCCGAGCTGGGGCGAATTGCCGACGCGTTCCGGGATGGAAAACGGAACGCCGTGCTGGTGCTGTTCAGCTCGGCGGGGCGCGGCGCCATTCACGTTACCCTCACCGAGGATCTGGTGAGCGGCGGGCGCAAGGCGGGAGACCTGGTCAACCGGATTGCCGCTGTCAGCGGCGGGAAGGGTGGTGGCCGGCCGCACTTCGCATCGGCGGGCGCGGGTGACCCCGAACGTCTGTCGGCCGCCCGCGCGGCGACCCCAGGTCTCGTGGCTGCGTGGTTAGAGAACGGCCGCGGTCCCGAGGCGACAGGCGCCTGATGGTCCCTGGTGACTGGCTGGACCGGCACACCAGTCGCGCGCCCGCTGCGCTCCGAAACCGGGTTGGGGAGTATGCGTCAGCGGTGACCGCCTCGAACCGGGTGAGCGCGCTGGCGGCGGCGGCTCAGGCGGCGCTGGGCCGGGTCCTTTCCCATGCCGGCGACCGCTCGGCCGCCCTGGACCTGCTCGCTGCCGATGCCCTGATCACGCTCGCGCTCAAGGCCCAGGCCGAGGACGCGCCCGAGCGGCTGGAGGATTTCGCCATCTCCGTGCTTCGAACGGCGCGGCCGGACGCGTGATCGACCTTCACTCCCATCTTCTACCCGCCGTCGACGACGGCTCCCGATCGGTGGAGCAGTCGGTGAAGGTGCTGTTCGACATGGCGCAGCAGGGCGTCACCGATGTCTGCCTCACTCCTCACATCCGATCAGCCCTCGCCGAGGCAGGACCCCCGCCGGCCCATAACCGCGCCTTCGATGCACTCCGCGCGCAGGCGCCGCAGATGCCAAGGCTTCACCGAGGCGCGGAGATCATGCTGGACCGACCGATTACCCGCCCCGTTGCCGTGGCTCGGAACGTCACCCTGGCCGGTACCCGCTATATCCTGGTGGAGTTCCCCCGCCTGGTGCCATACGAGACGGTCACGAATGCCCTGAAGCAAATCGTCGAGCTCGGCTTGATTCCGATTCTGGCTCATCCCGAGCGCTACAGCTGCTGTTCGGTGGATGCGGTTCGGCGCTGGCGTGCGCTCGGATCCAAGAGTCAGGTGGATGCCACGACGCTGCTCAGCTCCCAGGCAAGGGGCCAGCGGGCCCGTCAGCTCGTGTCCGAGGGACTAGCCGATATCCTGGCCGGCGACAACCATGGCGACGACCGTACCGTGGCCACGGGAGCCCATTTTCTTCAGGCCCAGGATGGCTTCGATCAAGTGGACCTGCTGGTGCGTCGCAATCCGGCCGCCATCCTCGAGGATGGGGAGCTGCATCCAGTGCCCCCCCTCCGAATCCGCCAGAGCTGGATGAGCCGGATCAAACACTTTCTCGAGGGGGGCAAGTGAGTCGCACCCGAATCGAGGAGGGCCTCGAGACGCTGATCCAGGCGGCCCAGGCCTCGAAGGCCCTGAGTGGGACGGTTGCCGGGGTGGCTACCCGGTACGTGGCAGTGCTGCGCGGCGGTGGCACGCTGTACTTCTGCGGAAACGGAGGCAGTGCCGCCGACGCACAGCATCTGGCGGCCGAGTACGTGGTCCGCTACGCGCTCAACCGTCGGCCGCTCGCGGCGGTAGCCCTCACGACCGACACTTCAATCCTCACCGCGGCGGGCAACGATCTTGGCTTCGAGCAGATCTTTGCCCGCCAGGTCGAGGCCCTGTGCACCCGGCGCGACCTCCTGATCCTGCACAGCACCAGCGGCCAGAGTCCCAATCTGCTCGCTGCCGCCCGGGCGGCCCGCAAGGGTGGTGTGCCCACGGTGGCTTTCCTGGGGAAGGGCGGTGGCGCGCTCGCCGGCCTGGTGGACGAGACCGTCATCGTCCCCTCCAACGAAACCAGCCTGGTGCAGCTGATTCACCTGGCGCTGCAGCATTTGATCGTGGAGACGGTCGAGGCCGAGCTCCTCGAGTCATGATCGATCTCCGGGGTCAGGCCGCGCTCATCACCGGCGGGAGCCGGGGTATCGGGCGAGCGGCGGCCTTACTGCTGGCTCGCTCGGGCGCCGACGTCGCAATTAGCTATCACACCCGGGCGAGCGAAGCGGACGCCACCGCGGCCGATATACGCGCGCTGGGCCGCCGGGCCTTTGTTGTCGGCGGTGACCTTGCGGACCCGGACGTCGCCCAGCGGTTGGCCTCCGGCCTGGAGCGCGAGTTTGGCGGGCTCGACATCTTCGTAGCCAACGCCGGTGTGTGGCCCGCCGCTGAGGTACGTCTCGGGGACATGCCGGTCAAGCGCTGGCATGCCACGATGCAAGCCAACCTGGACTCGGTGTTCGTCTCGACCCGCGCCGTGCTGCCGCTGATGCGAGACGGAGGGCGCGTGGTGATCGTCTCCAGCACCGCCGGCCAACGCGGCGAGGCGTTTCACTCGGATTACGCGGCCACCAAGGGCGCACTTATCTCGCTGACCAAGTCCCTCGCCATCGAGTATGCGTCCACCCTGGCGGTGAACTGCGTTGCGCCGGGGTGGGTTGATACCGAGATGAGCGCACCGGCCTTCAGCCCGGCGAACCGCGAGGCCATCCGGGCGAGCATCCCCATCGGCCGTATTGCCAGCGCCGAGGACATTGCCGGACCGATTCTCTTCCTCTGCAGCGATCTCGCCCGCCATGTGACGGGGGAAGTGTTGAATGTGAATGGGGGGAGCGTTTTGTGCGGCTAGCCAGCGGGGCAGCGGGGCAGGGGGGCAGATGCTTATCCGGACGCGAGAGGATTTCTCCTGTGCTGTTGCTGCCCTGCTGCCCCGCCGCCCCGCTGCCCCGCTGCCAATGATCCACCTCCTTTTCACCGGCGGCACCATCTCGATGCAGCGGGATCCCGCGGCGGGGGGGAACGTCCCGGCCCACGGTGGCGAGGCCCTGGTTGGGTTCGCCGGGGGGTTGGATCGGATCAGCCCCTACCGGATCGAGAACTGGGCCAAGCTCCCGGCCTGTCACCTGGGACCCGACCGGCTCTGGGCGCTCCGCGAGCGAGTGCGCCAGATCGCCGAATCGGGTGAGGTGCAGGGGATCGTCGTAGCACACGGCACCGACACGCTCGAAGAAACCGCCTATCTCCTCGATCGCACCCTGGAGATGAAGGTGCCGGTGGCGATTACCGGCGCCATGCGTACCTCGAGCGACGATGGCTGGGATGGTCCCCAGAACCTGCTGGATGCCGCTGCTGTCGCCGCGGCGGATGAGAGCGCTGGACGCGGGGTGATGGTGGTGTTCAATGGCAAGGTCTTCGCCGGGCGATCCGCTGTGAAGACCCACACGACCGATCTCGACGCGTTCACCGCGCCACACGGTGGAGTACTGGGAAGCGTGGAGCATGGGCGGGTGGTTTTTCAGGCGGGGCAGCGGGGCAGCGGGGCAGCGGGGCAGCTCGACAGGCTGAACCCCGCAGAATTGTCCGCGCGGATAGCGCTGGTGCCGATGGTCGTAGGAGATGACGGCGGGATGCTGGATCTGGCGCGCCCCGCGCACGACGGAGTTGTCGTGGTGGCCTTTGGCAGCGGCAACATTCCGCCGGGGGCGTTGCCGGCCATGGCTCGCTGGATCGAGGATGGGAAACCGGTGGTGTTGGGTACCCGGTGCCCCACGGGAGTGGTGTCTCCGCTCTATGCGTTCGAGGGTGGTGGCGCCCGCCTGGTAGCCATGGGCGCAATTCCGGCCGGGCCCCGCGCACTCTCCCAGGCCCGGATGGAGCTGATGATCGCCCTGTCGGCGGGCGCGGTATACGGTGGCTGAGGTGACATTCCCACCCATCGAAATTCCGGAGCCGGTTATCGAGATCGCCCGGAAGCTCGAAGGCGCCGGCTTTGAAGCCTGGTGCGTGGGCGGCAACCTGCGTGATGCTTTCCTGCAGCAGGCTCAATCAGACTACGACATCGCCACCTCGGCCACGCCGGAGCAGGTGCAGAAGCTCTTCCCCCGGACCGTGGAAGTGGGGATCAAGTACGGCACGGTTGGAGTGTTCGACCGCGCGAGGCGGCTGCACGAAGTCACCACCTTCCGGCGCGACGTCGCCACCGACGGCCGGCACGCCGTGGTGGCCTATGGGGTCACGCTGGAGGAGGATCTCGCGCGGCGTGACTTCACGATCAACGCTCTTGCCTATCACCCGCTCCGTCACGAGTGGAGGGATCCGTTCAACGGCGCGGGGGACCTCGCCAACCACCTGGTACGAGCGGTGGGGGACCCGGCCCAGCGATTCCAGGAGGATTACCTCCGGGTGCTCCGGGCGTTGCGCTTCGCGGCCCGGTTCGACTTCACCATCGACCCACTCACCTGGGAAGCGGCCAGAGCGGCGGCGGGCGGCCTGAGCGGGCTCTCGGCGGAGCGGGTGCGCGACGAATGGTTCAAGAGTCTCCGTACCGCTCGATCGATAACCCAGCTGCTGATGCTGTGGGTGCGGGTCGGCGCGGCGCGGGTGTGGATTCCCGAGTTGGAGGTCGCGCATCCCTCGCAGATGGCGTACCCGGACCCTCCGCTTGAAAACCGGGATCCCGTGCTGCTCACCGCCTTGGTCTGCCCCAATCCCGCGGCAGTGCTTCGCCGGCTCAAGGCCTCCAATGCAGAGATCGCCAGGGCCTCGGGGCTGGAACAGGGTCCAGAGGAGCCTGCTGCGCTGGACCCGGTGGCGGTGCGGCGCTGGCTGGCGACTGTCGGCCCTGCCGCCGCTGGCTTGTCGGCGCTCTGGGCCCTCCGTCACGGAGGCCCGGCCCCGTGGAGTGACACGATGGCGGAGATACGCCGGCGGGGAGATCCCCTGACCCGTTCGGACCTGGCGATACACGGAGGCGATCTTCAGGAGCTGGGTATCCAGGGTCCTCGCGTCGGGGAGACGCTCGCCGCGCTTCTGGACCGGGTCCTCGACGATCCAACCCGGAACACCCGCCAGTCGCTGCTCACGATCGCCCGGGAGATCCAATGAGCCCGCTCGCCTTCGCCGTGGCGGCGGCACTGGGGAATGTGGTCGGTGCGCTGGCCGTCGTTCGTCATTTACGCCAGGGGCTCAGGTTCATTGATGCCTGTCTCGCATTCGGCGCCGGCTTCATGCTCGCCGTCACTGTGCTCGGTGTGTTGCCCGAAGTACTTAAGGACTCCCCCGGTGCCGCGCTCTACGTGCTGGTGGGCTATTTCGCCGTTCACCTCGCCCAGCACGTCCTCACTCCCCACTTCCACTTCGGTGAGGAGACTCACCGGCTGAGCCCGGCAGCCGGCAACTCGGCATTGCTCGGGTTGACCCTGCATACCTTCTTCGACGGGGTGGCCATCGCGAGTGGCTTCCTGGTGTCGGGCCGGCTGGGCATCCTGCTGTTTCTGGCGGTGCTGCTGCACAAACTGCCGGAAGGGGTGACCATCGCGAGCGTGATGGTGGCCGGTGGCCAGAGTCGCAGCCGAGCCATCGGCGCGGCCGCCATACTCGGCGGAGCAACGGTCCTCGGCGTCCTGCTGACCGAGCAGATCGGCCCGCTTGCCCGC
>DATBSM010000103.1:0-7222 GCA_036559785.1 Gemmatimonadales bacterium | reverse complement strand
GCCATCGTCGGCCCCGAGATCGGGCCGCTTGCCGAGGGACCGTCGGAACGCCCCGGACGAATGAGCGAGCCGGAGACCATTCTGGCCCACGCCGCCCGAGTGCTGCGCGCGGGCAAGCTTGGGGGCCGCCGTGTGGTAGTGACAGCGGGGCCGACTCGCGAGCCGATCGATCCGGTCCGGGTGGTCAGTAACCGCTCCAGCGGTAAGATGGGTTACCGCGTGGCCGAGGCTGCCTGGGAACGCGGGGCCGACGTGGTGCTGATCTCGGGACCCACCGCGCTGCCGGCTCCCATCGGGGTCACCTTGCGCCACGTGGATTCGACTCGCGATCTCGAAGCGGCCGTGCGGGCGGAGCTGCCTTCGGCCGACGTGCTGGTGATGGCCGCCGCGCCGGCCGATTACCGGCCGAGCAGCCCGAGCGACAGGAAGCGCTCCCGGGTGGAAGGCGCGCTGGCGATCCCTATGGAACCCACCGACGACATCCTCAGCGCCACCAGGGGAAACCGGAAGAAAGGCAGCGTGATCGTAGGGTTTGCGCTGGAGACGGGCGATGCGGTGGCGAAGGGCCTCGCGAAGCTGGAGCGGAAGGACCTGGATCTCATCGTGGTCAACGACGCGCTGGAGCCGGGCGCCGGCTTCGAGAAGGACACTAACCGCGTCGCCCTGCTCGGCCGTGACGGATCGAGGAGGATCCTCCCGCTGCAATCGAAGCGGGCAGTGGCGGATGCCATTCTGGATGTGGTGGAGGAGTCCCTTGGCTGACGAGTTGCGGCGGTATCTGCAACAGCAGATGGAACTGGGTGGGTCGGAGGTGGTGCTCTCAGCGGGGCAGCGGGGCCGGGGGGCAGAGACGTTGGACCACGGCTATAACCGATCAGAGGAAGAAACAGCCTCAGCGCCCCGCGGCCCCGCTGCCCCGCCTCTAAAGCGAAGCGAAATCGTAGCCCCAAGTCCGACCGGCGAGGCGCGCTGGAAGAAGGGCGCCCCTCCGATTCCAGGCTCCGGGCTCACGATTGAATCGCCAGGCCACGCTCTGGGGGACGAGTTGCTCGCGCTACAGACGCTGGATGAGGTCGCCGAGCGGATCCGCACCACTTATTGCTGCGCGCTGTGTCCAAATCGCATCAAGGCGGTGCCTGGGGACGGAAACCGGGCCGCGCGCCTGGTCCTCGTCGGCGAGGGACCGGGCGCCAATGAGGACGTGCAGGGAATTCCCTTCGTTGGCCAGGCCGGGAATCTTCTCAACGGGATTCTGGAGGCTATCGAAGTGCCGCGCGAGTCGGTATACATCACCAACATTGTCAAGTGCCGCCCGCCCCAGAATCGGAAGCCCTTGCCCGATGAGATCGCGGCCTGTATTCCATATCTGCATCGCCAACTGGAAATCATCCAGCCGAAAGTGATCCTTGCCCTGGGCAGCACGGCGGCCGAAGCCATGCTGGGGGTGAGAAAGAGTCTGGGAGAGCTTCGCAACAAGGTGCACACGTACAACGGTATTCCGCTGGTCGTGACGTACCATCCCGCGGCGCTGCTCCGCAACCCGAACTGGAAGAAGCCGACCTGGGATGACGTCCGTATCGTCAGGCAATTACTCGACCGTTGATCCCTACGTTGGCCGGTCGGCCCCGTGGAGTCAGGAAGCCGAGCAAGCCGTGCTCGGTGCCATGCTGCTGGATCAGGATGCCGCGCTCCGTGCCGCGGAGCTGGTCGATGATTCGATGTTCTATCGCGAGCCACACCGCCGGCTCTTCCGCGCCATGCTCGCACTCACCGAGCAGCGGACCGTCATCGACCATATCACCTTGCGCGACGAGCTGCTCCGCCGGGGCGAGCTGGAGAGCGCCGGTGGGCTGGAGTACCTGGCGGAGCTGGTGGACACCGTTCCCACCGCCGCCAACATCGAGTTCCATGCCAAGATCGTCAAAGACAAGGCAATCCTCCGCCGTCTGATCGAGGCGTCCACTTCGATCATCACCGAAGCCTACGATGGCCACTCCACCGCCAACGACCTCCTCGATGGGGCCGAGTCGCGGATCTTCCAGATCTCCCAGCAGCGAGGGGACGAGGGATTTACCCGGCTCAAGGAGATGCTCTGGCCCACGATGGAGCGCATCGAAACGCTCCAGCGGAGTGGCAAAGCGATTACCGGGGTGCCGAGCGGGTTCACAGATTTGGACGAGATGACTTCGGGGTTCCAGGCGTCGGAACTCATCATCGTGGCTGCCCGCCCCTCCATGGGCAAAACGGCGTTCTGCCTCAACATCGCCACCCAGGCCGCGGTGGACGGCTTCGGTGTGGCTGTGTTCTCGCTGGAAATGTCGAAGGAGGCGCTGGTACAGCGGATGCTCTGCGCCGAGGCCAGGGTGGATAGCCAGGCGGTCCGCCGGGGCAGCCTCAAGGATCCGGACTTCACCCGGCTGGCGCGGGCGGCCGGCATCCTGCAGACCTGCCCGATTTGGATCGACGATTCGCCGGCGCTCACCCTGCTGGAGATGCGGTCCAAGGCCCGGCGGCTCAAGGTGGAAAACGATGTCCGGATAATCGTGGTGGACTACCTTCAACTGATGCGTAGTCCGGAGTACTCCGAGAACCGGGTGCAGGAAATCTCGGACATCTCCCGCTCGCTCAAGGGGCTGGCACGGGAGCTGGACATTCCGGTCATCGCACTCTCCCAGCTCTCCCGCGCCTCCGAGCAGCGGGGTGGCGAACGCCGCCCGATCCTGTCAGACCTGCGGGACTCCGGCGCTATCGAGCAGGACGCCGACGTGGTCATCTTCATCCACCGGCCGGAGATGTATCAGAAGGAAGACAGCGAGGGCAACAGCCTGCAGGGGGTGGCCGAGGTCATCGTGGGTAAGCATCGCAACGGCCCGACCGGCACCGTGGACCTGTACTTCCACAAGCAGTTCACCCGCTTCGATAATCGCACCGACCGCGAAGGGCCCGAATAGGTGGCCAAACCCAAGTCCGTTTACCGCTGCACCGAATGCGGACACGAGCACCCTAAGTGGGTCGGCCGCTGCGAGGCATGTGGGGAGTGGAATTCGATCGCCGAAGAACCGGCGATCGCGCGGGGCAGCGGGGCAGCGGGGCAGCGGGGCCGTGCAGGGCCAGGACGTGCCTCGCCCGTGATCGCCCCCGTCCGCCTCAACGACATTGCCTCCGAATCGCTCACCCGTTGGCGAACGGGACTCAACGAATTCGACTATGTGCTCGGCGGCGGAATCGTGCCCGGCTCGATGACGCTGATTGGCGGCGAGCCCGGGATCGGCAAGTCCACGCTGCTGCTTCAGGCGGCGGCGCGACTGGAGGCCGCGGGGCGCACCGTGCTGTATGCCAGCGGCGAGGAGTCGCCCGATCAGATCCGGCTCCGGGCCGATCGGCTGGTGGAAGACGCGGGGCCGGTGCACGTGCTGGGCGAAACCCGGCTGGAGGCCATCATCGAGGCCGTCGCCGCGGTGCAGGCCGAGGTGGTGGTGATTGACTCCATCCAAACGGTTTACACCGGCATGCTCGAGAGCGCGCCCGGCAATGTGGGCCAGGTGCGCGAATGCTCCGGTCAACTGATGCGATTTGCCAAGGAAACCGGCACGTCGGTCATCGTGGTTGGGCATGTCACCAAGGGTGGCGGCATCGCCGGGCCAAAGACGCTGGAACACATCGTGGACACGGTACTGTACTTCGAGGGCGAGGCCACGCTCGACTACCGGCTGCTCCGAACCACCAAGAACCGATTCGGGTCGGTGGACGAGCTCGGCGTGTTCTCTATGACGGAGAGCGGGCTGGTCGCGGTGCCCAACCCCTCGGCCGTGTTCCTCGCCGCACGAGGTGTGGGCATCAGCGGCAGCGCGGTCACGGCGCTCATGGAGGGCACCCGGCCCGTACTGGTCGAGGTCCAGGCGCTTGCGGCCAAGTCGGGGTACGGCACACCACAGCGCGTCGCTACCGGGATCGACCCCAGACGGCTCGCCGTGCTACTCGCCGTTCTGGAGCGGCGGGCAGAGACCTCCTTTGCCAACCTCGACGTCTTCGTGCAGGTCACCGCGGGTGTCCGGCTGAACGAGCCGGGAGCCGACCTCGCCATTGCGGCGGCACTCCTCTCCAGCCTGTACAACCGACCTGCCCCGGCTGACGTCATCTTTCTGGGCGAGATCGGCCTGGGTGGTGAAATCCGCCCGAGCGGTGCAATCGAGCGTCGCATCGCCGAGGCGGTCCGGCTCGGCTTCCACCGGGTGTTCGGCTCCTCCCGCAGCACGGTGCAGGTGCCGGGAGCCTCGCTGGTGGGGCTCGACCATGTCGAGCAGTTGGTGCGGGCCCTTGCCGCGTGATGTAGGTGTTATCGTCGTGGCCGCCGGGCGCGGTGAACGGCTTGGGGGTGACACGGCCAAGCAGTATCTGCTGATTGGTGGAGTACCCATGGTGCTCCGGGCGCTTCGTCCCTTCACCGCACATCCAGACGTAGCTCACGTCGTGCTGGTGCTGCCGTCGGCGGACGCCGCCCAGCCCCCGGCGTTCCTTTCCGCGTTTTCCTCCACCGGGCCCTCCGCCTCATCACCATCCGCGCTCACGATCGTGTCCGGAGGCAAGCACCGCGGCGACTCGGTTCGCGCGGGCCTGTCGGCGCTCGGGAGCGCCTGCACCGTCGTACTGGTTCACGACGCCGCCCGTCCTTTCGTCGATCCCGAGGTGATCGATGCCGTTATCGAGCTCGCGCGAGCGGGTGAAGGGGCGGTTGCGGCGGTGCCACTCGCCGATACGCTGAAAGAGGCGACCGCCGCCGACGCGACGCTGGTCCGGTGTACCAGACCCCGGGCTCGGCTTTGGCGGGCACAAACGCCGCAGGGTTTTCCTCGTCGAGTAATCGAGGAGGCCCACGCTCGCGCTGCCCGCGAGGGCCATCGCGCCACCGATGATGCGGCCCTGGTCGAGGCACTGGGTGTTTCCGTGCGCCTGGTACCGGACTCCAGCTGGAATCTCAAGGTCACGACGCCGGATGATCTCGCCCTGGCGCAACTGGTCGCCGGCAAGTCACCGTGATTCTCCCCTTCCAGGCCGACGCCGAGATCGCGGCAGCGATTCCCCAGATTGGGCGGCACCTCAGCGCCGGCAAGCTACTCGCGTATCCCACCGAAACCGTGTACGGACTCGGCTCCGCTCCCACCGTGGCCGCACTCGCCGCACTGGCACGGCTCAAGGGGAGACCGGAAGGCAAACCGTTCCTGCTGCTCATCTCGGGGCGCCGGATGGCGGAGGAGTGGGGACTGGTATTCACCCCGTCGGCGACCGCGTTGTCGGACGCGTTCTGGCCCGGCCCGCTCACTCTGGTGCTGCGCGGCGGTGAGGGACGGCTACCGGATGAGCTTCGTGGCAGGGAAGGTGGGATTGCCGTCCGCTACACCTCGCATGCAGGCATCGCGCGGCTGGTCACGGCCACCGGGAAGCCGCTCACCTCGACCTCGGCCAACCGCCCCGGCGGCCCTCCGGCTCCAGGCGCCGACCGGCTGATGGATCTGTTTGGCCCGGAGGAGCGCAACGGTGAGCTGCTGGTGCTCGATGGAGGAGTGCTCGGCAATGTACCGCCGTCGACGCTGGTGGATTGCACCGACCTGGTGCCCCGCCTGGTACGCGAGGGCGCGATTCCGCGGGCGGAGCTGCGAAGGGCGGCCGGGCGGCTGGCACCGTGAAGAGTTGGCAGCGGGGCAGCGAGGCAGCATGGCAGCAGAAGCACACCGGTCGGGAACCGGTTCCCTCTTTGACTGCGCCGCTGACCCGCCGCCCCGCTGTTATCTTGTGAAGATGCACGTCCTGTTTGTATGCACCGGCAACACCTGCCGCAGTCCAATGGCCGAAGGCCTCCTGCGCGAGGCGCTCGCGAGCCGGGGTGCGGAGCAGGTCACGGTCGGCTCCGCCGGAACCGGTGCGTGGGATGGGGCCCCTGTCTCGGAAGGCGCCTACCTGGTGGGGCTGGAGCACGGCTTCGACCTGAGCGGCCACCGGGCGCAGCTGCTGACTCGGGAGCTGGTCAAGGCTGCCGACCTCATCCTCACCATGTCCGGGCATCACAGCGCCCGCGTAGCGGAGCTGGGAGGAGAGGACAAGGTTCACATCCTGGGCGAGTATGCCGGGCGGGAAGAGGGAAACCGCGAGGTCAGCGATCCGTTCGGCTCCGATCTCACCAGCTACCGCACCACCTGGGACGAGCTGCACGACATGATCAACGGCGTGGTCGGCCGGGTGGCCGGCACCGTGCGGTGATCACCGGCTCCACGCGCGTCTTTGCGATTCTCGGAAATCCGGTCGCGCATTCGCTCTCGCCTGTCATGCACAATGCCGCCTTCCGTACTCTCGGAATCCAGGCGGTCTACGTTCCCCTGGCATGTACGGCCGAAGATGTGCCGCCCCTTATCCAGGCCCTCGTTCGCGCGGGCGGAGGCGGCAATGTGACGGTGCCGTTCAAGGAGGCGGCCGTTCGAGCGGTGGACGTCTGCCGCGATCTGGCGGAGGCGGTCGGCGCCAGCAACACCTTCTGGGGTGAGAACGGCCGCAGCGTTGGTGACAACACCGACGTGCAAGGCGTGCTCGAGGCGCTGCGGCAGCTGGACCCGCCGCAGGCGCCCTGGCTGATCGCGGGAACCGGCGGCGCGGCGCGAGCGGCGGCAATGGCGGCCCGAGAATGCGGTGTGGCGGTGGCGGTGACGTCCCGGGATGACGGGCGCCGGCGGGAGTTCGAGCGGTGGATGTCCTCCCGCGGGGTGGAGCTGGCCACGGCCTCCGAGTGCCGGGTGCTGATCAACGCGACGCCCCTGGGCCTCAAGGCCGGCGATCCGCTCCCGATTCCTGCCGGTTTGGCGCCTCGCGCCGAGGTCGCACTCGACATGGTGTACCAGGTGGGCGAGACTGCGTGGATCAGGGAAACGCGCTCCCGGGTGCGCCGCGCGGCGGATGGACGCGCCATGCTGCTGGCGCAGGGTGCGGCCGCCTTCGAGTGCTGGTTTCCCGACAGGCCAGCTCCAATGGAGGTGATGCGGGCGGCGGTCAATGCGACGCTTCGCTGAGATACTCGGCGGGGTGGAGCGCTGGCTCCTGCCGGCCGCCTGTCTGCTCTGCCGCGAGCCGATCTCCGAGCGGGAAAACGACGCCCTCATCTGCCACCTGTGCCGGCTCCGTTGGCGGCCGGTTCCGCACCCGGTGTGCGACCGCTGCGGACAGCCGTCGTTTCGGG